>JAQWLN010000135.1 GCA_029247265.1 Fuerstiella sp. | reverse complement strand
CTGTGGCCTCATGTCCGTTCGTTGAAAGTGAAGTGAAGTCTCTGGCGACTACAACTTTTCAAAAGTTCCCCTACCATGGGGCTTGCAAAGCATACCGATTGCCTGTGATTTGCCCACCGAATCAGCAAGGATCTTCCGATGAACGCAACGCCCCGCCTGCTGACGATGTCAGTCTTCATATTCACCACCCTGATTACGTGTGTCGTGGCTGATGAAGGGCCAGACGCCACCTGGATCAAGCACACCATCTTTGAAGGTGACGGATGCATGACGGCGGTTGCGGAAGATTACACTGGCGACGGAGTGATTGACGTCATCGCGGACATCGGGGGCGGCCACACCCGACTATTCGTCGGGCCTGACTGGAAAACAGTTCAACTGGATGATGATCATGGCGGACGCTACATCCACAGCGAAACATGGGATGTGGATGGAGATGGCGACGCCGATTATATCGGCGCGAGGTACAAACCCGGTTTGATCATGTGGTATGAGCAACCGGATGAACCACTTATGCAGCCGTGGAAGCGTCGGTTGATCGACGACCAGGTTCACGGAATCCACGGCGTCATCAAAGGCGATGTGGATCTTGACGGACGCATCGATCTGCTGGCGACCAGTGCTCAACCGCTGGATCCGTTCCCCGATTCTCTGGCATGGATTGCTCCACCAAAGAACGTTCATTCGGGTGACCCCTGGGTGAGAACGATTTTTGCGGACCGCGACGCGCCCGGACTGACCCATTATCTGGGCGTAGGTGACATCAACGGCGACGGTCGGCCGGACGCCGCCACGGGGGCCAAAGGCGGTCCGACAGACAAATCCGGAAAGGGTGAATGGTTCGCAGGGTGGGAGGCTCCCCGCGATCCTCGCGATGTGTGGCAAAAGCATTCACTGCCCGGGCACCACCCCGGCGCCACCAATATTCACCCCGCAGATATCAACGGAGACGGCAAAGTGGATCTGTTGGCATCACGTGGCCACGGCAACGGAGTCCTCTGGTTTGAAGCTCCGTCATGGAAGATCCACACGATCGACCCCGACATCAAAGAGCCGCATTGTCTGGCTGTTCAGGACATCGACGGAGACGGTGACATTGATGCGGCCACCTGTGCCTATGGCAGCAAGTTATGTGTGTGGTATGAGAACACAGGCAGCGGAAACTTTTCACGGCATGTTGTGGGAGAGGATCAGGAGGCCTACGATATTCGAGTAGTTGACATGGACAAAGACGGCGACCTGGATTTTCTTGTTGCTGGCCGAGGTAGTAACAACGTTGTCTGGTATCAGAATCCAGCCAAATAATCAGACTCGGCACTCCGACCGAGTCAGGATTCGAAAATCACGGATGCCTCGCATGCGTCCGCCCGCCTCATAAATCACTTCGATTGGAACATCCTTAATGAAAACTGCCTCACTCTGCCTGTTCATATCGCTGTTCGTTTGTTCCGACATCTCACTCGGCGACAACTGGCCATCCTGGCGTGGACCTAGCGGCAACGGTGTTTGCACGGAATCAGATCTACCGATCGAATGGGGCCCGGAAAAGAACGTGGCCTGGCGCATCGAATTGCCAGGACCAGCAGGTGCTACTCCGGCGATCTGGGATAAGCAGATCTTTCTGACGTCGGTCGAAGGTGACAGTCTGCTGCTGATGTGCTTCGGTACCGACGGAAAAGAACAGTGGCGGCAGGAGGTTGGAAGAGGCAATAAAGACGTTCGCGTCGATGAAGGCAACTCAGCATCCCCCTCACCGGTGACCGATGGCAGCCACGTTTGGAGTCTGATGTGCACGGGGCATTTGGCATGTTTCGACGTGTCTGGGAAAGCCGTCTGGGAAGTCAATCTGCAGAAACGATACGGAGACTTCAATATTGCCTTTGGAATGGCCTCGACACCGGTTTTGCATGATGACCGTCTGTATCTTCAGTTGATTCACGGAGAAGGAAATGCCGCCACACAGGAAGCGATGACAGTCGGACTTGATGCCTCAACAGGCAAAGAACTCTGGAAGTCAGATCGCGTGACGCAGGCAAGCAACGAGAACGAGCATTCCTACGCGTCGCCGATGCTGTACAATTATGGTGGCCTGAGCTTCCTGATTACTCACGGTGCTGACTACACGATTGCACACGCGTTGGACGATGGCAAAGAACTCTGGCGACTCGGCGGACTGAACCCTCACGACGATCCATCGCGGGACTATCATCCCACACTACGTTTCGTGGCATCGCCGGCCGCTGCGGAAGGAATTATTGTGTGCCCAACGGCAAAGAATGGCCCGGTCTTTGCTATCCGACCAGACCAGAGCGGAAACCTGACGAATAGCGAAGAAGCCGTGATCTGGAGTCGCGACAAGAACACTCCGGACGTACCGTCACCTTTGATTCACAACGATCTTGTCTACCTCTGTCGCGAGAACGGTATGTTGCTGTGTCTTGACCGAAAGACGGGAGAAGAGGTTTACCATGTGCGAACTCACAATGGTCGACATCGAGCTTCACCACTGCTGGCAGACGGCCACATCTACCTGACGGCCCGCGACGATGGCAGAGTTACCGTCGTGAAAATGGGACGCGAATTTGAAGTCGTTGCTCAGAACGACACGAACGAAATCACGTCTTCATCGCCCGCTGTGTCCAACGGCACGATCTACCTGCGAACGTTTGACGCCTTGTGGGCGATTCGGAAGAAATAATGGAGGCGGTCGGCCGAATTGCGGGGCCCGAGAAGCAGGAAGCATTCGTACGCTGATCGCTGGACAATCGGTCGGGATCGAGTCGCAGGCCAAATCGAGGAGCATTGCTACTCCGCGCCCTCACTACGTTCCACACTGACACTTGCTGACGATGCAGATGCAGCCTACAACAAACCACTTAGTACAAAGACCAACGGAATGGTAAAGACGGATGCGATCATGGTCGCCATGACGAGTTATGCAGCCAGTCGGTGATCGCTGCCGTATTCGTGGCACAACACCACTGACAACGTGACCGCAGGCATCGCCCCTTCCAGCGGCAGGACCTCGATTTGCCAATGCGGCAAACTCATGGCGTGCACCGGCAGCATTGTTAACAGAGGTAGCACGAGCAGGTTGACGAACGCGACGCAGGCAGCGAGACCAGCGACCCCTTTGATATCGTGGAACTCCACCAGCAATCCAAGGGTCAGCAGAATCATCAGGGTGTTACCTGAACTGACAAGGCGAAAGCCGTCAAGGAAACTGTGAATGAGGGAATTATGATCGTGATCAGTCAGGTTTCCGAGCACAATTCTGGAAACGAGTGCGACAAAGATTGGGGAACGAAAATAGCCGATCGCTGCCTTTCACCTTTCCTTTTTCGTCAGTTCCCGAGCCCCATAATACAGGGCGATCATAGTGCCAACCGTGATAACCAGCGGCGCCATGCCAAGCGAGCCGATGATGACAGCTTCGACGACGAGCTCCCTGCTGGCAGGGAAAAGCTCACCTATCAATGCGACTCCCAGTACCGACGAGCTGCTGAATCCGGTTGCAAGAATCACTGGGCCAGTCCGAGGTCCGTCGAGTCGGAAAGCTCGTGCGATTGACCACCCCAGTCCAAGGCATGCAACGTTCGTGCCCAACAGCACGAACGACATTCCGGCGTAGCCCCAGTCGAAGTCGGTGTGTAATAGAGTTACAAAGATCAGAGCTGGCAGAGTGACATTGACGATAAGCGCAGAGCACATTTGGCCGTGCTCCTTCCGGAGTGTCCCGATGCGTTTCAACAGCATTACGCCGGCGATCAACATCAGCAGCACCCCGATTGATGTGAATGCCCGGAGCAGTATTTCCATGACGTGCTAATCCAATTGGTGTCGCAGAAGTGCCGGCATGATCACAACGAGTCAGTCCCGCGGGCGCTGCTCTGTGTCCGGAGAGCGATCAGTCTGCCTTCGCGGCCTGAAAACAGACGCTGATGAATCAGGTCAGGATCGGTGCGATGACTTCACCATGCACGTCCGTCAGGCGAAAACGTCGCCCCTGATAACGGAACGTCAACTGCTTGTGATTGATGCCCAGCAGGTGCAGTAACGTGGCGTGAAGGTCGTGGACTGACACAGGATCCACAGCGGTATTGTAACACCATTCATCCGTCCGTCCGTACGTTGTGCCACCCTTGATGCCACCACCCGCCATCCACATCGTGAAACAGCGGGAATGGTGGTCCCTTCCGAAATTCTCTGACAGATGGCCCTGGCAATAGTTTGTCCGACCGAACTCACCGCCCCAGATCACCAACGTGTCGTTCAGCAGGCCCCGTTGCTTCAAATCCAGGACCAGGGCTGCAGAGGCGCGGTCGGTTTCCTGGCACTGCTTTCTAATTCCGCCGGGCAATCCACCGTGCTGGTCCCACCCGGGATGATAGAGTTGGACAAACCGGACGCCTCGTTCACATAACCGTCGGGCCAGCAGGCAGTTCGCGGCGAATGTTCCTGGTGTTCGCGCGTCGTCGCCGTACAGTTCGAATGCGTGGTCCGGCTCTGACGACAGATCCGTGACTTCAGGTACTGAGGCCTGCATGCGGAACGCCAGTTCGTGCTGAGCAATCTGCGTCTCAAGAATTGGATCGGGAGCTTCTGCTGTTTTCGACCGGTGCAGTTTCTGCAGTGCATCAAGCATTCGCCGTTTGCTGGCTCGATCCAGACCGTCCGGATTATTGACGTATAATACGGGATCTTTACCAGCCCGGAATCGAACTCCCTGGTGGCGCGACGGCAGAAACCCACTACCCCACAGGCGAGACACCAGGGGCTGGCCACCTTTATTTTTCGTAACCATCACAACGAACGCCGGCAAATTGCTGTTTTCGGTCCCCAGACCATAATCGAGCCACGCCCCCATGCTGGGACGCCCCGGAAATTGACTCCCCGACTGCATGAATGTCACGGCCGGTCCATGATTAATTGCGGGCGTGTGCATCGATTTTACAAAACACAGCTCATCGGCGACGTCGGCTGTTTGAGGCAGCAGCTCGCTGAGCCATGCACCGCTGTCACCGTGCTGATCGAACTGAAACGGAGATCCCACCAGCGGCAACGTCGCCTGGTTACCGCTCATCGCGGTCAAACGCTGCCCCTTTCGCACTTCAGAAGGAAGTTCTTGGCCCTGCAGTTCGTTAAGCAGTGGCTTGTAGTCAAACAGGTCCATCTGAGATGGGCCACCGCTTTGAAAAAGGTAGATGATCCGTTTTGCCCGGGGCTCTGCGGCGCGCCCGGCCTCGGCAGCCGCTGTGGTGGACGAGTTCAGCAGATCGGTCAGGGCAATACTGCCGAATCCCAAACCGAAATTCTGCAGAATCGAACGCCGTGACATCGCGGCGGAATCATCAAATCCTGTACACTGAGAGAGCCCGAGCGGAATTGACATGATGAAAATGGTCCTTGAATCTGGCCCAGCAATTCCACATTCCACCAGCCGATTGCCGGAGTGGCCGTTATATGGGCGCATGTTCACATTGTATCGTCCACGATGACCAGACCCAATACAGGGAATTCACTCAGGAATGATTCAGCCTCATCATTGTCCAGTGTGCGAAAAGGCCTTTCCGGCACGTGCAGAACCGGGCGTGTCGAGTTTTCCTTTCTGCAGCGAACGGTGTCGCAAAGTGGACCTGTTGCGCTGGTGCGATGGTCGTTACGCCATCGTCGAGGACATCGATCCGCAGGTCGCCCAATTCCTGAAGGACAATCCAGGATTGCCAGGCCCGAGAGAACGCAACGCTATTTCAGAATAACGGTCTGACCTCGTGAATTTGCCCTGAATTGCAGTCAACACCGTCACGTCGCGCCGCCGGATTCATTGCCGAACGCTTGGTGTCTCTGGACGTGGTGTCCTGCTACTCAACTTCGTCGATTTGAATCGAAAGATCCCGCAATTGCCGCGAGTCGACGGCGGCGGGCGCTCCGGTCAGCAGGTCCGAGGCGCGCTGTGTCTTTGGAAATGCGACAATGTCGCGGATGTTGTCATCACCGGCCAACAGCATGACCCATCGGTCCAGCCCCAATGCAACTCCCGCATGAGGTGGTGCCCCGTAACGCAGTGCTTCCAGCAGAAACCCAAAGCGAGCCTCCGCTTCCTCTTCCTTGATGTTCAGCAGGTCGAAGACTCGCTGCTGCACGGTTGAATCGTGAATACGAACGCTGCCGCTGGCGGCTTCGTACCCATTGATCACAAGGTCGTACGAATCAGCTCGCACTTTTGACGGATCGCTGTCCAGCAGTTCCGCATCATCCTTGTGAGGCTGGCAAAACGGATGATGTTCGGCATCATATCGCTTTTCATCTTCGTTCCATGTCAGCAGAGGAAAGTCAACGACCCATAGCGCGCTGAAGCAGTTGGGATCATACAGCTCCAGCTCTTTACCAAGCCGGTTCCGCAATGCTGCCAAAGCGTTTGAAGTCACGCTGGCTTCGTCGGCAACAAACAGCAACAGATCGCCGTCCCTGCCATCCATGCGTTGAATAATTTCCTGCTGTTGTTCGTCGTTGAAGAACTTGGCGATGGTCGATTCCAGTTTTCCACCAGCGACCTTCATGTAGGCCAGACCTTTGGCACCGTATTCTCCCACGAAATTCTTCAGGTCCTTATCCAGTAAACGACGACTGTATTTATCGGCGGCCCCCGTGGCGTTGATGCCACGTACGCGACCACCGCTGGCGATGACCGATTTGAAGACGCCAAAATCACTGGCGGCGCCAATATCGCCGATATCAATCAGCTCCAGTCCGAAACGCAGGTCAGGTTTGTCTGAACCATAACGTTCCATGACATCAGCATGCGTGTAACGCGGCAGCGGTGTCGGCAGATCAATGTCGCGGACCTGCTTCACAGCGTGAGACAACAGGCCATCAATCGTTTCCAGAATGTCATCGCGTTCCACGAACGCCATTTCCACATCGATCTGCGTAAATTCCGGCTGGCGATCCGCTCGCAGGTCTTCGTCCCGGAAACACCGAGCGATCTGGTAGTAACGATCGAAGCCGGAAACCATAAGGATCTGTTTGTAGATCTGTGGTGACTGCGGCAAAGCGTAAAAGGCACCGTGATGGACTCGACTGGGCACAAGATAGTCTCGCGCACCTTCCGGTGTGCTGCGGCCCAGGATGGGCGTTTCAATTTCGAGAAACTCAAGTCCGTCGAAATACTGCCGGACCGCCTGTGTCAGCTTGTGCCGCAGCATGATGTTCTGCTGCAGGTCCTGGCGCCGCAAGTCGACAAATCGATACTTCAGACGCAGTTCTTCGTTGGGCAAGTCAGAACCTTCCACCTCGAAAGGGGGAGTCTTACTGGTGCTGAAAACCGTCAGCTTGTCGACACGAACTTCAACGTCACCGGTGCTCAATTTGGGATTGACAAGGTCGTCACCGCGATAGCGAACAACCCCCACGATCTGAACTACGTCTTCACGCCGAAGTTTGCGCGCGATCGAATCAATCTCGCTGTTTTCCTCGGTGTTGAAAACAATCTGTGTCTTGCCGTATCGATCCCTCAGATCAACAAACACGAGGTTTTCACCGTGGTCCCGGTAACTGTGGACCCAGCCGGAAAGAGTAACAGTTGCAGCTTCGTGAGACCGACGTAATTCGCCGCAGGTGTGTGATCTTAGCACTGTGAGTGTCCAACGAAAAAGACAATGAACATGAGGGGGGAGAATGACAAAACTCGCCATATTCCCAAGAAACACGGCACGGAAATGACTCTGCGAAAATTCGCCAGTTAATTTTAGTTACAGCGAATATCGCACACATCCAAGTCCGTGCGGATGAAATGTGCACGCTCCGGCGGTTCCATCCGTATGGGCAGGACGACAAATTGACTGCCGAAACAGATGTGCGGGGCACGTCTGACAAACATCAGACGGATCAGCGCGACGATCCATTAGTCGTCGTCGATAATTGGCAATTCGGAATTCCGTTCACGTTCCATCGTGAGTTTAGTCCCGCCCTCGCTGTATTCAACGAAATTCAGGTACGCCCTCATCAACATCAGGCCGCGACCGCAGGCCCGGTCGATGAAATCGTCATCAGTTGGGTCAGGAACAGCCTCCGGGACAAAGCCTTCGCCTTCATCGGAGACTTCCACTCGCAGTTTCTCGTCGTTGACGTCTGCAAAAACGGTAACCTTTTTCTGCAGGTCATTACCGTTGCCATGTTTAATGGCGTTGGTAATTCCCTCCTCGAGCGAGAGACGCATCGCGAAGATGTCTCTCATGCTGTATTCGTGCTTTTCCATCAGCGCAATGATCTGCTCCTGAACAGCCAATCCCTCCGTGGT
>JAQWLN010000134.1 GCA_029247265.1 Fuerstiella sp. | reverse complement strand
GCTGGGGTACTTCGACTTTACACGCGACGAGGGAACCGAAAATTATGGTGGCATTCGTCCGGGCTGCTGGATTAATGCTCTGCCCGTCGGCGGTCTGGTCCTGTTGCCGGATGCATCTTCCGGCTGCAGTTGCAGCTATCAGAATCGGTCATGGATGGCGTTGGAAGGCAGTGATTGACGCAGAGGTTTTCCGTTTCGGTGATGACGCAATAACGCATTCGACGCCGCGACCGTACCAGAACGTAACGATCTGTTCTTCGGTCATGACCAGTGGGCCGTCCATCGGTTCCCAGAGTTCGAACATGTCGCCCTTCGGTTGTCGATACAGCAGAGCGTGGGACTCGTGGCCAGCGCTGGGGTGGTCAACAAACAGCACTGACGGAAAGTTGATGCGGCTGATCTGATTGTGGCTTCGGGACAATATTTGGTGTTCGATCTTCAGTTGCCACAGACCATAGCGAACACCGGCCATGTTGGTTCCACTTCGAGTCGTTCTCATCAGCTGCGCCGCCTCTTTCTCAGAAACGTCTTTGCCGCAGAGTCTTGCCGCATTGGCAACGGTTGCCGCGACGCAGCTGAAGTGACTGGTTTGCAGCACGATGCCGTCAGCAGTTGAACGGTCCCACAGCGTCTTTGCAACTTCTGCGTTTGCTTTGACGCCGGTTAGCAGCAGCACGGCACTCATGAGGGCCATCGCACGAAACAGGAATCCGGCCTGCGGATCTCGGCTGACGATGGCGAAGCTGGTGAACCATCCGGCAAACGCGCCGAACATCGGAATTCCCAGCAACCAGACAATGGGTTCGGCGCTGTGCTGCAATTCAATCGACAGCTGCTGGCAGAACTCGTCGCATAAGCATGCTGCTGCAAACGGCAACAGAAAAAGACCGCCCAGTACCAGCACCACGTGCAGTGAACGCGATTGCAGCAGGCGTTGCACATCGGAAGATTCGTGCGTATCGAGAGCTCTCTGCCCTTCTGTGCGGCGATACCGATCTACTCCGGCAAACGTGCCAAGGCTGCACGATACGATAAACAAAATGAGAATCCACACGACCACCAACAGCCCCCCGTTCAGCGCGGCTCGAATCGGCCGCTGTCTGCGATTGTCGACACTTTTCTCATCGACGTGCGAATTCGACACGCTGCGTATCGTAAAACGTAGGCCGCTTTACGTCGCAGGCACTGAGTCTGTTCTGGTATTCCGGGTGTGGCGTTTGAATTGTTAGGTTCGTGACGGTCGTCAGACCAGACGCGAGCGTTCGGGCTACTTCAGGTGGAGGTCTGCGAAGTTCATGTACTGGGTCCAGTCGAAGTCCGTCACATCGTGTTTGCCGGTGCGGATGTGATATGCAACGTCTGTCTGAATCGGCTTGTTGACCGTAGCGACGTCATTGCTGGGCAGGCCGGAACGGCCCAGCAATTCAAACACAGGGCCCGCATGATACAGGGACAGCATCTCCCCATGCGGATCAGCCCACTTGTCGTCTTCGGCACTGGCGACATACACGGGCCGTGGAGCGATCAACGCCATCAGCATGTGATGGTCTACCGGTGACGCGTTTTCGTTTTCGTTGTATTGGCGATGATTGATGCAGAACCAGTGTGGGAATGACGTGTTGATGCGTTTGACGGTTTCACCGAACCGCCGCCGTGACAGAGCTGCTCCGCCACAACCTGAATCATTCGAAATCACCATCGCAAATCGTTCGTCGCTGGCACCGGCCCACAGGGACGTTTTGCCAAGACGTGAATGACCAAACGTGGAAACTTTGGAACCGTCGACCAGCGGATCCATTTCCAGTACGTCCAGTCCCCGGCTGAGCGCCCATGCCCACGCACTGATGGAGCCACCGGCGTTGCCCGCGCGTTCTGTTGTGTCGGGCTCAAGCAGGGAATGGATTCCGTTTTTGAACCCGTCGTCAAAGTCGGGGTCGACATCGCCGTAGTAGATGGTGGCAAGTCCGTACCCTCGTGAGACGATCATCTCGACAGGCCAGCGACTGCTGCTTTGTCCGCGAGACTTCTCTGTGGCACGGTGATCGATGTTGCCTCGCTTTGTGTCGTTGCGCACCCACGATGTCGTCAGGTGAATGTCAGGATCAGGATCGACCGAATGATTGCCGTGAAAGTTTAAGCCCATAAAGCATGGTACCGGTGTTTTCGCATCAGTCGGTGTGTAGATCAGGATGTCCATGGACGGACCATCGTCGTCGTCAGAGAAAAAGACGGTGATCTGCCTGCGGACCGCCCTGCCCCCCAACGCATCCTGTTTGCGGGATCGTTCACGCGTTCTGAGTTGCGGCACCCCGGCTGGATCATTGCCGAACACGTGTTCCCGAAAGAGTGACAGGATCTCCGAGCGGCGTTTGCTGGTCCAGTCCTCGTCTGACTTAACCGCAGAGCCATCCAGGAGCTTCAGTAATTCCGGAAGGTCGAAATCGGGGACTTTGGATTCGTCATAGTTGTATCCAGCTGGCTGAGCGGATACTTCGGATGAATGCAGCAGCGCCACAAACGCGAATGACGTGACTATGATGGTGACAAATGGTCGAAGCTGAGAACGATTCACGACGGCTGTGCCTTTGGTTGAAAAATTTTGTTTGTCAGAATAAACGCGGTCGCGCAATCCCGTGCAGCCACGTCCTGTGACTGATAGTAGTCTGCCCTGCCCGAAGACGGAAGCAAATGCGCCGAATTCGCCAACCCACGCCCGGACAAATCGCTTGCGCGGTGGTCGCTGCCGTACTGATGTACCGGTATGTCACGCAGGGAGAATGCACCGGGAAGCAACGGCGTGAAAAATCAGTCACTGTTGCCTGGGTACTGGACGGTGATACATTCGAAACTGCAGCTGGAGAGCGATTTCGCCTGCTGGGGATTGATGCTCCTGAAGTTGCTCATCATGATCAGCAGGAGGAGCCATATGGCGACGAATCGACAGAATGGTTACGGCAGCAGGTCGGCGGCCAGACGGTGACGCTACATCTGGGTGTAGAGGAAACGGATCGTTACGGACGAACTCTGGCCTGGATCTACACGGCCGATGGTACGTTGATTAATCGGCTGGCTCTTTCGACTGGACAGGCGAAGTTGCTGGACCGATTTGGCTTGCCGTTGGATTTGGAGCCGGGGCTGCGAGAGTCAGCCGCGACGGCGCGTATGCAGCGTATTGGACTGTGGGCATCCGACCAGTGAGGCTGCAGAAGTACAGCGGCGGCCTATTCTGCCGTATTCTGCATGTCATCATGTACGCAACGGTAGTGTGACAGTGTCAATGCTGCCAATGTCACGACGCATGCGGCTTTCCAGGCAAACAGCCACCACGGCCGCCACCATGCTCCGGTCTGCAACTCCATGACGTCTGAGCCGGCAAACAGCAGGAAGGCGACTGAGGCTGGAATCGCCCTTCCTCGCACGCTGCGGTGCCTCGCAGCAACAACCAGCAGGATCACAGCAACGACCGTCCACAATAACGCTTCCAGCACGTTGAAGGCACCAACGTAATTCATTGGAAACATCCTGTATAAACACAGCCCGTGGCTGCGGCAGCAGAAAGGTCTGTGTTGACGGGATTCTGATGTCGTGAGACAATTGCGGTCAGCGTCGCAAAAACATTGTTGACTCAACAGAAAACGGAAACAGGAGTTGGTTTTCCGGTCGCAGTTTCGGAAATCCGGTGGATGGATCCATAATGCGAATTTTCTTCTCTGCCGGTGAGCCCAGTGGCGATCAGCATGCGGCACATCTGATTCAGGAACTCAGGGGGCGTCATCCGGAGATTCAGACAGAGGGCTTTGGCGGACCGGAGATGCGCGATCAGGGCTGCCGCCTTCAGTTTGAACTGACCCAACTGGCGGTCATGGGGTTTCTGCGCGTCGTGCCTATGCTGGCAAAGTTTCGTCGGCTGGTGATACAGGCCGAAGCGTTCTTCGACGAAAGTCCACCGGATGCCGTGGTGCTCGTGGATTTCCCCGGCTTTAACTGGTGGATCGCAAAGGCGGCGAAGCGACGTGGAATCCCGGTCTTTTATTACATGCCACCACAGCTGTGGGCATGGGCACCGTGGCGCATTCGTCGCGTTCGCAAGTGGGTCGATCATGTGATTTGCGCACTGCCGTTTGAATACGAGTGGTATAAGAGTCGGGGTGTCAATGCGACGTGGGTCGGGCACCCGTTCTTTGATGAGGTGGCTTCGCACAGGCTGCATGCGGATCTGGTGGCTGAACTGAGGACTACGGAATCCGATGGACCGGTCATTGCCGTTCTGCCGGGGTCTCGAGATCACGAAGTTGACCGCAACTTTCCCGTCATGCTGGACGTGATTTGCAAAGTCAGTGAACGAGTGCCGAATGTGCAGTGGGTCGTGGGGAACTACAGGCAACAGCACAAAGACGAATGTCTGCAGATGCAGGCAGATTCCGGTGTCATCGCCAACATGACGTGTCATGTCGATCGGACGTCAGAAGTCATAGAAGCGGCGGATTGCTGTTTTATGGTGAGTGGTTCGATCAGCCTTGAATTGTTGGCGCGAAGGACTCCGGGGATTGTGCTGTACAGAGTCGGCAGGTTTGGTCGACTGGTGGCGCGAGTGCTGATGATCTGCCGGTACATCACGCTCACAAATCTGATTGCCGAGAAGGAACTGATGCCGGAGTTCATTTCCGGTGGGAACCCTGATGCAGATGTCGCCGCAATTGCAGACCAGCTGACGAAGTGGTGCCTGTACCCCAATTCACTTATTCAATGCCAGCACGAAATGTCTGACCTGGCCGATAAGACGGCTGTCACCGGTGCCACGCAACGCACCGCAGAATTGCTGCTGACGGCACTAGGCGAAGAATCAGCACGTGCGGACGAAGCGAGTCACGCCGCCTGAGGTCCGCGTTACAGCGTTTTACGCTGACTTGTGGCCGCGAACGACGCTTTCCCGCCTGCCATGTGGGCTTCCCACGAGCCCGAACGTGCTACATGTTTTCGAAAACTTCTCCAGCGTGCCGGAACATGCCGAGCTGGCCGGAGAGTTCCCTTCTGCCGGCATCACGGGACGCTGACTACGGCAGGCAACTACAGCTTGCTTAGCATCTGAAGTGCTTTGGTTTCGAAGATGGCTTGCCATTCCGGGGCCAGCAGGCAATCGCTGTCTTCCTGAGCTCCTCCCACATTGCGCAGTTGTTCTGCTGTTGGGGCGTAGTACAGGTAGCCGTTTGTGTAACCTGCGATGAAGGTGGGTTTTTGAACGGATTCAGCTTTGAGCCCCAGGCCGATGCGGACGGTCAGTTCTCCGGGGAATGTCAGCAGCGAGAAATTACCAATCCGCAGACCGACCAGTTCTGCATCGACAGTGCGTTTGCCTCCGGCGACGTAATGCGCCTGATGTTTTTCCAGTAGCCTCAGATTTGTCTGCAGGCGGGTTAACTGCTCCATTGTGTAAATGTTCTGGATGTAACTTGCCATGTGTCGACGGTTTTCATCGTCCAGGTGTCGCAGCGTCTTTCGCCCCAGTTGCTCATCGTGTAGATAGCGGTGAGAGTAGTACGAAGGGAATTCGTCGGACAGGTTGTATTTGACGACCAGCGGCAGGAACGTCTTCAGGCTCAGACTTGTTCCTTTCAGCGAACGCAGCAGGCGTTCACGTTCCGTTTCCATCAGGCTGATGCGTTCTGCCAGATCGGCTCGCGGAAGTTCGATCACCTGATTCAGGACTGTCAGGCGATTGTCTTCCTGGCTTTCGATTTTTCTGAGAGCTTTCAAAGTGCTCAGTCCCAGCATGTTGCCCAGCGGTTCGGCATTCCGGGGGTGATCAACATCTTTGTAAAAAACGGGATTGATATCGCCGCCACAGCCCTGAATGAACAGGGCAACCGTGTCGTTATCAAGATTGTCTTCAATGACCTCAGACGCGAAGCCAGTGATGTCGGCGGTGTTGGGGCCGCCGGGCATGCCCTGAATGGGATGGCAGGCGAAGTTATAGACAACGGCCAGTGTGCCGCCATCGACTCGATCAACACGCAGGATTCCAATCTCGGGATCAATCGGTCCGACTTCCGCGACCTCTTCGTCCGCCGGCAGAGAATAGGCGCGTCGGACATCCGCTTCACGACCGCTCTTCAACATCAGCCGTCGGTTTTCCGAGATCCGGTCTTCGTGGCCACTGCCAACGCCGACGTGAACCGGAACCATGCTGGCCGCCGCTTTCTTCACGGCCTGGACGGTTCGGGCGTCGACATCCCTGCAGACGATTCCGTGGCAATGACTGGCATTGATCATTACGTTTGCCGGATCGATGTTGAGGTCTTTCTTCAGTTGCGACCGAACGTTGCCAAGATATTCGTTTCCGATGGGACCGATTTCGCCAATGGCAACAGCATCGACGGAAACGATCACCGTTGTCGTGACATCATCCGTAACCACCAGTGCCCGGGCGTGCAGACGCCCGTGGGCAGGCCCGGCATCAACTCGAGTGATGTCGACCTTTGCCACGCCCGCTCGCAGGTGTCCGGCGTCAGCGGCACTTGTGAAAGCGGCGCACAGAGTGATTACGAAGGCACGTGCCAGGATTGCGGTCATATTATTCATGGCGTCGTTGGTCCTGAGCGGAAATGACTGTGAGTGTCCGCACACAGAACGCGGACGTAGCCATAGTGTGACTCTGAAGTCGTCGGCTGTGAAGTGAACGGCCGGTAAAGGAAAAGAGTCCCGGTTTCGTCAGAAAACCGGGACTCTGCATTGTTTTTCAGGATGAGGCGAAACAACCAATCACTGCTTCGTCAGCAGATTTAGACGTATGCTTCGCAGTTCAGCTTTGACAACAGCCAGTTGTCGATAAATCGTGCGTCGTTGCAGCAGGGGTCGAGAGGTTCATCGGTGACTCTCACGTCGACCTCAACACCTGCTGTTCTAAGCAGACGCACGGTATCCAGATTGCACGCCAGTGTTTCGTTTGAGGCGGTCCGGGAGACAGTGTGCAGAACGTTCTTGCCTCGCAGTTCCTGTTGGTTACCGAGCGTCAGTTTTTCCTGGCACGTGGGATCAATCACGATGGCTCCGGCAAACCATTCCGGAGACTCACCAAACAGTCGCAGCGCCGTGTCACCACCGGTTCCGGAACCAGCGACGAATATGCGTTCGCTGTGGATGTGGAAAGCTCGACGCAGGCGACGGGCAGTAATATTGACCAGTTTTTTCAGTGGTACCTGGCTGAACTCGAGCGAATTGTTGTTCCAGCCAAAGCTGTCGTGTCCACTCAGCTGTTGATTGCCACGCAGCGCGAGTCCACAGTAGTTCTGATCGCCAATAGCGTTCATGACCAGGTCGAGCTCGTTTTCACTGCTGTGCTCGTCGTGAAACCAGATCAGCAGGGGATAGGCATAATTCTGTTCGTAACTTTCAGGCACGAACAGTGACACTGGCCAGTCCGATGTTGCGACGGCGTCCTGATCGTCGACATTCTCACGACATTCAGAATTGTACTCTGCGCACAGTTCCTGAAGTTCAACAGGCATCTGATCGATCTCATTCGTGGGGACAAGGAATGAGAGATCGTCGTGGAGATACGATTTTGTCTGGACTCGATTAAACATAAAACGCTTCCGTGACAGCGGTGTGAGGAGGAGAAAAAAGAACTTCGCCCGTTCTGCGAAGCAGTTTTCCGATGTTGTCAACATTCGACTGATATCAGCTGTTGACGCGATCCCTGGAAAACGTGTCCCGAACTACCTCCTGTAGTCGGAAATACTTTCCCGGACAGTTTGTTGATTTGACAGTGTTGTGCCCAATCACTAGGCGTGCCGGAATTTGATATCGATTCGAAAGCTGCCCGATAAGTGTACGAACAGATTTTAGTTGATTTGCGGTGGGAGCATTGTTCTGAAAATTTCCGATCAGACAAATGCCAATGCCGTTTGCGTTGTGCACAGTACTACCAGAGTGAGCGCCGTGAATCTGCTGTTTCCAGCGAAACGTGGACTCGATTTTTCCGTCTTCCATTCCGTTGCCGTTACCGATCACAAAATGGTAACCAATTCCCAACCAGTTATTTCCG
>JAQWLN010000190.1 GCA_029247265.1 Fuerstiella sp. | reverse complement strand
GACTCAGCGTCAAATGGCCTGGCGACCGATGGTCGCGCAACCTTAACTAAGAACTCAGTCGTCAGAACCGTGGATAGCTGCGTCTTGAGATTCCGAACGATCAACTGTGATCGTCTGAGGGAATCTGCGTCGTCCAAACCCAATCAGGTCAACCAGACACAACAGCGAACGCGCACCGGCAGGATAATGAAACGATGGGCAGACGTTGTGTCTCGAAGTCCACAGCCATTGTTACAGTCAGGCGTATCACCGGGCGACGCCAATAGTGCGGCGATCGACTCAATTCCGTTGGCCGATCGTTCGTCTCGCTCTTCCGGAGCAAGTGGTTCTTTCTGACCGTCGTTTCGACAGCCGCAATCACAATCGACCGGTGACTGGTCGCTGTGGCGATCCTTTTGCTCACAACAGGCTCGCTTTGACGTGCTGTAGACAATTTCCTGACCGCTGACGGCCTTTGCGGCAGATTCTATGAGCACCGTGGTACAGGCACATTGTGCCTGGCTGGTCACGAATGATTGCGCCAACAGCATGACGGCTGTCACCAGCATTGTGGTTGATTTTTTTAATCCCTGGGAAGCCATTGGGAATCATCGTTGGAAGAATGTCGGCGGTGAGCGCAATATCGAGAAAGGGATTATCCACTGGCCGGTCGCGTCCGTCCAGTCCGCATTTCTGAACTTCGTGAAATGGGTGTGTACGTCGCGACGTCTGCCACGTGCCGGTTTTGGCGGGCTGACGGAGCCTGTGCTCACGCAACGGCTACCGGTGGCTTGCCATATCCGGCAGTTCAGTCCCGGTTGCCTGCCGAATTCGTGCCAGTGCCGTTGCCAGCCGACCGACAGCGCGGTGGTAACCAAGTTCCAGCGTGAGCAGATTTCGAAAGTCCTGGATGACTCGATCGAAGTCCACTGTTCCGTTTGCATACGACTGCTGGTCTGCGGCCAGGGTATCCTGCGCCTGTGGCAGGATTGTGGATTTGTAGAGCGTTGCCGTCTGCTCAGCAGCATTCGCCTGTGCCCACAGGTCCCGCAGGATTGCGTCGTATCTCTGGATGGCTTCGTCTATGGAGGCATGTGCCGCCGCGTGATTCCACCTGGATTCCTGTTCCATCGCATCATATTTTCGTTCCCACAGCGGAATGCTGACAGAAGCCCCGACAGACCAGGCATCCTGTCCGACATCTACCACGGTGGACGCCGGTCGGTTGCCCTCGATTGCGAACCACGAAGCATTGACCGAGAAGTCCGGCCTGCGTTTGAGCTGCGCTACGGTTACGCCCCAACGCGTCGCCTGTGTACGGATCCGAGCGGCCGCGATGGCCGGCTGGTGCTGCATGGCCAATCCCTGCAACATCGGGTGACTCCAGTCGGGAAGAGTCACGTGGAGCTTCTTCGGAGCGTGGATCGTTCCGGCGGCGGCTCCTCCCAGTAGACGTTCTATTTCAGCAACCGTCGACACCTTCTGTTGACGCGATGTGACCAACTGTTCTTCCAACTTGCTGTATTCCAGCGTCCCCACCAGGACATCACCCTGAGTGGCCTGCCCCGTCGCGACACGGGCGTTGGCCACTTCAATCAGCGTTTTCAGGAGTCCCTGGTTGGCTTCATGCGTCTCAATCTGTCGGTCGATGACATACAGCCGATACCACATGGACCGGACATCACCGATGACTTTCAATCGCTCGACAGCATGCACCTGCTGCAATGCCATTGCCTCAAAGCACGCCTGCTGTGCCAGGGCATCCAGGCGTGGCAACCACGGCAGCATCTGAGCAATTTTCAGATTCGCTCGCTGCGATCCGGCCGCCGTTTCGATAGGTGAAGCGAAGGCATTGGCTCCGATTGTCGGATCGGGCAGCCCGTCGACATAACGCACTTTCGCCCATGCGGCCTGATACTGTTGAGCCAGTCGGCGAAGTGCTGGGTTCCGGGTGACCGCAAGAGTTTCGAGTGCTTCCAGAGAATCGATTACCGACGGGGAAGAGCCTGAAGGCAGATCATTGCGACGAAGTTCAGCCTCTGATCCGGCGGTCTGCAAGGCTGGAGAGACGTTCGCCGAAGCGTCGTCATTTTCCTGGTCCGTAGGAAATGAGACGAGCGAGATTGATGTTTCGTCGGTCCGAGCTTCTGGCGAGCTGAAGTCCGTCGCTGGCGCTTCGGCAATGGGAGCCGTCGTCGAAGTGGACGCGCAGCCGGAGAGACACAGCACTATCAGGATTCTGGTCATCCTGATGTGAGTGCGGCACAATTTGTCTGCCGCGGTGTGTACGTTCTCCGGGAGTAACCGTGAAACCGTCCTGGTCATCGTTGACATCCGTGTATGGCACTGAATACCCGTCGTGCACTTTCTTCGTGACGTCAGGTTGGCAGTCGCGTCGTCCTGGATGACGACACGGGTCTATTCAGAATATCGACGATGAAAGGCAGTGTTATTCGGAAAGATGCAGAGAGGTCGTATGAACTGATTGGGCAGTAAAGGGAAACGTGTGGATCAAAAGCGACTACCAGGGCACGGTTAGGGAGAGTTTGAGTGTGGGAGCGGTTGTTACAGCTGGGACACGAATCATGATTCGCGATCCGCACCAGTTGATCGCAGTAATGAGAGACGAGCAGACGCTGGATCGCCGCGCCGCCTATCGGATATGCGGGCGCGAAGTTTGGGAATGTTGCGACAGGCGGTCGTTTGATTAATGCTTCCGAATGCAGTTATCATCGCCGCATCCCATATGACTGATACGGACAGCTCGCGGAATCAACGGATATGGATTCCGGTGCTCTCGAGTCTGAGTGTCTCTTAAAGGACATTATGAGCGTCGGAATCATGGAGTCTGAGATTGAATCTCCTGCCCAACATTACGCCTCGAAGAGGTACTTAGGAAGTTGTTCCCTTGACTGAACCTGCTCGAATTCTGGTGACCGGCGGATATGGCTGCATTGGAGTACAAACTGTTAAGTGGATCCTGGCAAACACCAGCGCGATGGTCGTGGTGGGCAGTCGTGATGTCAGTGAACAGCGAACGGAACGTTTCTTTCACGATGATGACGGGACCAGGCTGAAATGCATTGCTCTTGATGTCAGAGAGCAGAGTCAACTTGAGGAAGTACTGAATGCCAACGCAATCAGCCATGTTATCCATCTGGCCGCTTTTCAGACGCCGGACTGCAACGACCATCGCGACATGGGACTGCAGATCAACGTGGCGGGAACTCAGAATCTCATCGAGGCCATGAAATCATGCGATTCGTCTGTGCAGAGATTCGTCTTCGCCAGTTCTATTGCCGTGTATGGGCCTCGCAGTTCCTATCCTGGTTCTCATGTTCCCATGCTGGCGGAACCGGCGCCGGTGAATGTCTATGGAGCCTGGAAGCTGGCGGGCGAACATATCTCCAGATTGTTTTGTAACGAAACGAACATTCCCACCGTCAGTCTTCGTCCGGGCGTATTGTTCGGGCTAGGACGTGACGCCGGCCTGACTTCGACGCCGACAACGGCGATGAAGCATGTCGCTTTGGAGCAGCCGTACGAAATCCCCTTTTCCAGTCGCCAGGATTATCTGTACGCACCTGATGTCGGTGCGGCTTTCGCACTGGCAGCGATCGCACCGTTCAGCGGATACGGCGTCTTTACTCTTCCCAGTCACACGGTCGACACGGCTGAGATCGTTGCCACGATGCGTCAGGCTGCGTCCCTGGCAGGGCTCGGCGAAAACTTTGCAGTCACTGCAGGAACGGAAGAAGTTCCGTTCATCTGTGACCTGGAATACAAGCCCTTCGTTCAGGCATTTGCTGATGCTCCGCACACGCCGCTGGCCGCTGCCATTCAGGAATCTCTGGAAGCGTTTAAGGTGCAGCGACAGCTTGGCTGGCTGAAATGATCGAAACTCCTGTTTGTTGTTGTTGAACCAGCATGAGCAGAACGCTCAAGTGGGGCTGTCGAATCCTGGCCGGAAATATTGTTCGAGCATTGGATCATGACACGTGAAGACGATTTGAAACTGCTGCACGAATATACAGCGTCAGAAAGTCTGATTCGGCATATGCTGTCGGTCGAGGTCGCGGTCACTGCATATGCCCGGGAATTCGGAGAAGATCAAGAAAAGTGGGCCACTGTGGGATTGCTTCACGACTTCGATTACGAGCGATGGCCTGATCCTCCGGACCACCCGTTGAAGGGCTCTGAGATTCTGTGTGAGCGGGGATATCCGGAAGACGTAATCTACGCCATCAAGTCTCACGCCGATTATCTGCCGGACTGTCCCCGGGTGTCCCGGCTGGACAAGACTCTTTACGCGTGCGATGAACTCTGCGGATTCATTACGGCCTGTGCATTGATGCGACCTTCTCGCCTGCAGGGTATGAAAGCGAAAAGTGTCCGGAAAAAAATGAAGCAGGCTTCATTCGCGGCCGCCGTGAATCGTGAGGACATTATCAATGGAGCGGCAGACCTTGGAGTCGACCTGAACCAGCACATTGACTTTTGCATCGCGGCCATGCAGACCATTGCTGAAGATCTGGACCTTGTCGCAGAACCGTAGCATTCGTATCAGCGGGAATTACCTGCTGGTTCTCTTACTGCCGTTGGCGGCAGCGGCGACGATGGCGGCATGCGTGTTGGGAGGCACGAATTCGTATGAGCTGAAGTCCATCGTGAATGAACCTTGGCCACCGGTGAGGCTGGACACAGTGCGGGCATAGGTCATTAAATTGGCCAGTGGAGCTTTCGCGCGAATGGTCCTGAAGTCGCTGGAGATTTCTTCCACACCCTCCATCTGTCCGCGTCGCGTGTTCAGGTCACTGGTGATGTCGCCGATTCGGTTGCCTGGGACAGTAATTTCGAGAGAGACCATTGGTTCCAGGATGGCCGGCTGTGCCTGCACGAACAGATCGCGAAAACAATGTGCGGCGGCCGTCCTGAATGCCGTTTCATTGCTGTCTACGGAATGAAAATTTCCGAAGAATAATTCGACGATCACATTCTGAACCTGGTACCCGGCAATAACACCTCGTCGCATTTGCTCCCGGAGTCCTTTTTCGACGGCCGGTATAAATTGATTTGGTACGGAGCCTCCTGAAATTCTGTCGACGAAGCAGAACTTCAGGTTTTCATCAAAGTGATATTCTCGCAGGTGTGGGAAGCGATCCTTCGTGAAGTATTCGTCCGGCTCTACATCGTCCGGTAACGCCGAGAGTCGGAAATGAACTTCAGCAAATTGCCCTGAGCCGCCGGACTGCTTTTTGTGGCGGTAGCTGCCTTCAACCTGACCAGTAATTGTTTCGCGGTACGGCACTTTGGGTTCGTGGGTGACAATGTCAACTTTTTCGCGATCGTGAAGCCTCTTTTCGATCAGCCTCAGATGCAGTTCGCTCATGCCCTCCATCACCATCTCGTGTCTCTGCATCGTGACAGTGAAGACACGACGATGCGATCAATGGGGCGACATCCGCCCTGAAGGACTGGCCGATGGCCGCTCCGGATATTGGGATGCAGGTTGAGATAAAGACCAGCAGATGTCTCATTCCGCGACCCTCCAATGGTCAATGTTGACGGGCGCCGGAAACCGCATCGCGTTAACCCGGGCCCGGAACGTTTACCCTGCTGTGGTGCCCGTTCAACACGAACCCACGAAACTTAGCATAAAGCTCAGGGGGCCGACAAGATTCAGCGGACTGTCTGCAGGTGCCGTTTTATCCGTGAAAGCCAGGGGTTAGTCTATTCAGGCGACGATTCCGTTCTGTTTCCGTTGGATGATTCATCGGTCAGCTTCAATGCTTCATTGAACAGTTCCTCTGCCGCATCAAGTTTTCCCTGTTGCAGCAATGCTGGAACCTTGTGTAACAAGCGTTGGATTGGCGATACATCCTGTCCGTCTCTTTGCATCCTGCGTGCCTGCTGCTCGATTCTTTGAAGTTTCTCCGCCAGCTGTGGCGGGAGATTTCCGTTTCCGCCACCGGATGGCCGGTGCACGACTTTGGGACGAGGCCCCGGATTCTCCAATTGTTCAACGGCCGTGATGTATCGTTTATGCATGAACGACTTTATGGATTCGACAATTCCATCGTAGCCGTGATCCCCCGGGACTGTGACGCGCTGATGCGGAAATGGGTCTGCCTGCAGGTCTTCTTTGATCAACGCATAATTCGCGTCGACGATTGCGCTGAGGCGTTCCGGCTCGAAATACTTGTCCAGAATGGTTCGAGCCATGTGGCGATACCTCTGCAGAAGCACGGGATCAGCGACAATGCGTTCCATCAGTGGATTTGGTCCGCCGTGCGGAGCCAGCGGCCAGGCGGCATTCCAGTCAGCCAGGATGTGAAGTCGACCGAATGCGGTTTCGCAGAACCCCACGTCAAGATCCCACGGCAGGTATCGCCATCGATTGCGCTCCGGGTCGTGGTACAGATAGTAGTTGTGCGGCCCTCCCCCGGTCAGCTGATCGAATGCGCCAGAGAATAACATAATGGCTGACACCCTTAGAAAATCGTCAAGCTCGAATGATGACTCCAGGGTTGCGGCAAATTCACTCGGTTCCGTCTGGTTGATCATGCGAATGAAATCGACAAGTTGACTACGATCCTTCTTCGCCGATTTGGACTTGGCCTCCAGCGCCTTCTTATAGACGGATGGGTCGTCACCCACGAACTGAAGATTTCCGCCCGGTCCGCCAACATCGGCCTTAAACAATGCACCATCGGCGTCCGGCAGATACTGATCGACGAAGGTTTCATCGATTCGCTCGACGTTAACGTAAACTCCCTGGTACTCGTTGTTCAGAAAAAGCCTGGCATAGCTGGATCGGTGAGTCGGCATCCCCTGGTCTCGAAGAATCTCCGTTATGATTGGTTCGCTGAACAGGCTGCCGAATTGGACACCATTGTCAAACGAAGCTCGCCGCAGTCCGAAGAATCTGGCATCCTTTTCGTATTCATTGAATTTGACCAGGAAGCTGCGTTTGTGACGTTGATGTGGATTTGCGGAGCTGTTGCCTTTGAAGCGGACGGCGACGTTATCGAGCGTTACATCTCGCCACTGAAAGGACGCCGGAACATAAATCCGTTCCGGAAGAGCGGCCATCAGGCGCTGCATGTCTTCCGGGGCAATTCGCAGCTGAATCGTCTGGACTTCGTCCATTCGGTAAAATTGATCCTGAGCTTTGGCGTTGTTCAGGCCATCTGCTGTCAGCGTGGAATCGATAGGCCGTGCCGGTGGCCTTTCAGGTTCTGTCGCACCCACGTTGTTTATCGTCAGCATTTTCAGGACACGGTCCAGCAGAGCATCGGCTTCGCGCATTCGACCGCTCTGCATCAGCGCGGGAAACTTCTGCATCAGGCCGACGGCATCAGTGGGATGCTGTCCTCTCTCTGTTCGTGAGTGCACCTCCGTCTGGATTCTCGCAAGTTTGGCCTTCAGGCGCTGCTCCATGTTTTCATCAGAGATCGGTTGGTGCCCAATCTTCATCGCTGCCTTGAGTTGTGCCTCGGTCAGTTCATTTCGAATCTGAACCATGACCTGCAGATGCAAAAGTTTCTGTTCGTTTTCAATCTTCAGGAATTGATCCAGCTGTTTTACGGCTCCGCCTTCATCGACCTGGTCACCGGAAAGCAGTTCGACAAGACGTTCCATCGCCGCATGGGCCCGCTGCTGCAGTGACTGCTGCATTGGTCCGTGGATTTCAAGTCGGTTTTGGATTTGTTCGACCTGCGTGCCTGATAAACCGATATCAGCACGGTGTTCGAGCAGCACTTCAGGACTAAGCAGCAGGCGCTGCAGAGGATCTCCGGTCGGCTGCTGAGCGACAGTGAAACTGGGCCAGGCTGTTAGCAGAATCATGCATAACATGTGAGGCTTCATTCCTGTTGCTACTCCTGAATCAAGGAAACGTTGGGAGTTCATGCCAGCACAGACAATGTTGGACTGTATGAAATAGGCGTGCTGCCGCGGCTTGTCAGGTGTTCTGACAGTGGCACTATATCGGAAAAGGCCGCCGTGGCACTCCTTGCCGACGCTGGGCGAAGAAGTTCCGTCGACGGCGTTGGCGAGTCGTTGTGTTTCCGGCAGCCGTAATGGCTGCCTGTACCGTGGCTTTCGACGACGCGGGCGCAACAATGAGATTTGTGGGCCGACATCCTGCTGGCCACCGTCAACACAGGTTTTCGCGTCTTCATGTGAACTTAAGGGCGTGATCGGTTATCGTCGAATATTCATCGGTCGTGTGTTGCCAGGAGATTCCGGACCTGGTCCTTATGAAAAACAGTCAAATCATCCTTTGCGTATTTGTTTTGGGATTCGTGCTCGTCGTCGCAGTCGGTGTGTATGGGCAAAGGCCACAGAACTCACGCCAATCACCCGGGGAACTCATTCCTCAGCAGATTCTTGCAATTCTGGGGGCGGCAGGCGAGAACGGTCGCACCCCCGCAATGCGAGAATCGTATCGTCGCATTTTCGCGCGGATGGATTCGGACCGTGACAAGCGATTGTCCAGGGAAGAGTTCATTGAACAAGGCACGTATCTGACGAAGAGAGCTCGAACGGGCATATTCGTCGCATCAGACAGCAACCGGGACGACGTCGTCAGTGAGTCAGGATATATCGAAAATCGTTTCATTACGGATGAAGCCAAAGACATCATCGGAAGGATGGATGCGGACGGAAGCGGCAGAGTTTCCTCGAAGGAATTCCTGGACAACTCGCGCGTCAGCGACGAACAGACGGCCCGACAGATATTTCGGCTGCTGGATACGGACAAAAGCGGTGACCTGGTAACACCTGAATACCTGCGTGTCTGGGGTGCGTGGGCGCGGGCGGGCAGAAAACGAAAAATGGCAGGCGGTGGTCCGCAACGTCTGAGTTCAGAGTTGATGAACCTGCCTGAGATATCCGGCTTTGAAAAGAACCCGACGGACCGCTTTGTCGTGGACCTGGCAACAGTACGCACAGGGCATCCATACAAGGGAACGAACGCCAACCAACCGCACACCGGCGCCCACATCTATTTCAGAGTTCCTGATGAACCGATCCCGGCCAGAGACGTTCAGTCGTTTCCTGCGATCTACGCAGTGGCTGACGGATTCATTTCCCGGGTGGACGAGTACTTCCGACAGCGAGAATCATTTAGTCGTACGCTGGGCCGTCCCGTGGCCAATTGCCGGTATGGAGTCAGCCTTTCGATTGCTGTCAATGATGATGCCGCAGTGAATTTCCACTACAGCATCGAACCCATGATTGACCCTGAGGATCTCGAATTCTACAGACCGTTCATCCTTGTCAAACGCGGCCAGCGGGTGAAGAAGGGGGACGTGATCGCGCGGATGTATCTGCCACCGCAGGCTGACTTTGCTCGGAACGCACACATTCACTTCAATCTGGTTGATACCGGTCAGCGGCAATTCATGGCGCCGACGATCTTCACGAAACGAATCAACCAGCAATTCCACGCAACGTGGGGAAGTCGCGGAGTGGACGGTGGCGACCAAATGCCGCCGTGCATGGGGTATTGTCTGTCAGCCCCCGAGAATCCTTTTGGCACTGCTGCAAAAGACAGGCTCTGATGTCTCTGCGTTGATTGCAACGTCGTTTTGTACGTCTGTCTGCCGTCCTGACCCTGGCTGACGTCTTTTCTTACCTGCGCAATCAGGCGCTGGCATTGTGCCCCGTGGTTTGACCGGGTGAACTTGAGGTCGAGTTTGGCACATTGTCAACACGACATGCGTCATGGCCGTGAAGCAAGAGGATGGAATCTCTCTGGGGCAGTTGCCAATTGAACCATGCGGTCGTCAGGGATCTTCTGCAGGATTCCGCAGCAGGAATCGCATGCTTCAATGTGCCGAGCGACTTGATCCGAATCTTCGGTCGTGAGCCGACCCAGAACGAATTCCGTCAGTTGAGCTGTGGTGGGATGGTCGGCAGTCTGGGCGTTCATGTTCCGCTCCGCACGATTGGTCAACGAGGCCTCGAAGGTCCTCTACTTAGTACATCGAACAATTGGAAATGGCAGCAGCTGGCGGAATCTGACACGTCAACACCGAGTTTTTCAGGATTTCCCGAAATGTCAGTCCAGCAGCCCCGCCGCAGCCTGTCGCAGTCGTGCCAGAACTCGGGATTTTGCCTGATATACCGACGCGATCGAGATCTGTAATTCCCTGGCCACCTCGGCAGCTGGCCTTTCCTGCAGGGCGACACCTTCGAAAGCTCGCCACGTGGATTCTTCGATGTTATCACGAATTGAATCGAGCAGTTTTCGGGTGACCATCAGATCGTGCTCTTCGTCCCACATCCGACTCAATTCACTGTTGTCATCGGCCAGCTGATTCAGGGCGTCCGAGAAACTTGTGTCGCCCCCCACCAGCGGTCGCAGTCGCCGCGTTTTCCAGTGATCTCGCAGACAGTTGACGGTGATCGTTCGCAGCCATGTGCGGAAGGCTCCGGCGCGCTGATTGTGCTCGAACTGTGGCAGTCTCCGCAGGACCACCAGTAATACGTCCTGTACCACGTCATCACGGTCGGTTTGTTCAAGCTGCTGCCGTGACAGCCAGCCATGAATCAATGGAGCATAGATGTCGTTTAACTGTTGCCACGCGTTCTCATCCTGCTGACTCTGCAATCGGTCCAGGAGACTGAAGGATGTCGTCGCCACTGATATTGCTTTCTATAGTGACTCGTCGCCGGACAGGGTATCTAGCAGTTGATACATTTACAGATCGCACGCTGGCTGTCGACATCAAAGTGACTCTGTTGACTGAGTCGCTTCCACGGGAACGCCAGATTCGTTCGTCGCAGCCGGGAGATCGCCATGAATGGTGATTTTGCAACTCCTGCAGGTTTCGGCTGCTGGTCAATCATACATTCGTGAAATCAGCGGTGCGTGCGGTCTGTTGCCTGGACGCCTGTCGAGTCACCTTTTGCGGAATCAAACTGTGAGGTGACGTTGTCAATTGTATTCGGCTGGAACTTAGTTAGCGTTATTCTGTCGTACTCACCAGCACGTGTACAGACTCTGGCGATAACCTGGTTCCATCAGAAGGACGGGGAAATGAATCCATTTCGATATGTGCCAATTGCAGCGTGTTTTACCTTTGGCGTGTTCGTGCTCACACAGATGCCTGTCCAGGGGGCTGATCGTGAAACCACTCTGCGTGTGGCGACCGCTCAGTTGCCGGTCACGAAAAGCATCGAAGAAAACGTTGCGGCCATTCATCGAGCCATCGGCATCGCCATTCGCGACAAGGCTGACATTCTGTTAACACCGGAAGGTTCACTCAGCGGTTACACTCCCGATTTTGACCAGGCCGAAGTTGATCGGCAATTGGAAAGAATCGTCAAACGAGCCAGCTCAGCAAAGCTCGCGCTGGCATTGGGGACATGCTTCGTCGAACCGGATGACGCGAAGTGTTACAACGAAATTCGATTCTACGATGGCGATGGCAAATTCGTCGGGTTCCACACAAAGACGTTGTTGTGCGGTAGTCTGACGGATCCACCAAAGGGGGAGATCAATCACTACGGAACTCGTCCACTGAAGACGATGCAAATCAAGGGCATCACCATTGGCGGTTTGATCTGCAACGACATGTGGGGCAACCCGCAGTGCACTCCGATGCCTGACGGTCACCTGAGTCAGCAACTGTCAAATTCCGGCGCGCGAGTAATCTTCCACGCGATCAATGGAGGTCGGAATGGCGGCGAGTGGTCGGAGAACGTCAACTGGCCATTTCACGAATCGAACATGCGGATGCGAGCGGTCGCGGGCAAAGTGTGGATCGTGAGTGCGGATAATTGTTTTCCCACAAATATCCCCTGCTCTGCCCCATCGGGGGTACTGCAGCCGGACGGCCAATGGGCGGCAAAGGCCGAGCGAAAGGGAGAGCACGTCGTCGTTCATACGATTCGTCTGGACTGAGAGGAGACTCAGGTCCGGAGTGTCGGCAACGACGCCGGCCGTCCTGCTTTGGTGCAACCGTGCCCTGCTGGAACTTATTTTGCCAGCAGACTCGGCAGCCACAGGCTGAATGCCGGGACAAAGGTGATCAGCAGCAACGTGATCAGCAACGGAATCAGAAATGGTACTGTGCCGCGGATCACCTGCTGAACGGATGCGCCGGTCACGGAACTCAGAACATATAACACCAATCCGACCGGCGGAGTTAACAGGCCCAGCACCAGGTTCAGAATCATCACGATTCCCAGCTGCAATGGATCGATACCGAATTCCAGCGCCGCTGGCAGCAACACGGGAACGGTGATCAACAGGCCCGCCACGGGTTCCAGCAGCATTCCGGTCACCAGCAGTGCGATGTTGATCAGCAGCAGAAAAACATAAGGGTTGTCGGTCAGCCGCAGCATGGCTTCCGTGACGGCCTGCGGCCCCTGTTCTCTGGCAATGACCCAGCCAAACAGTCCGGCCGCTGATACGATCAGCATGATGGTTCCAGTTGTCGATGCTGTTTTCACCAGTACACCGTGAAACCCTTTAAACGACAGTGAGCGATAGCAGACGCTCAGAAACAACACCCACATCACGGCGGCTGCAGCGGCTTCTGTCGGCGTAAATACACCTCCCAGAATGCCGCCAAGAATGATGACGGGCGTCAGCAGCACAGGTGCCGCGGCAGCCGCAGCCGTCTTCAGCGGAATCTGAGGAGCAGTGGCTTCGTCACGGAGCGGATTACGTTTAGCATCCACGAATACAAAGACGCACAGGATCGACGTCAGCACCAGAGCAGGCAGAACGCCCGCAAAGAACAGCGAACCCACTGAGACTCCTGCCGCGACGGCATAGACGATCGCGGGAATACTGGGCGGCATGATCGGACCGATCAAAGACGACGCGCCCGTTAATCCCAGAGCGAATCCTTCGTTGTAGCCGCGTTTCTTCATCGCTGGAACCAGCACGGAACCCAGACCGGCCGCGTCGGCAATCGCCGCTCCGCTCATCCACGAAAACAACAGGCTGCTGATGACGTTGACGTAACCGAGACTGCCGGGGATTTTTCCGAACAGGCACAGCAGAAAACGAAACAGTCGATCTGCCAGTCCGCCGGCGTTGCTTAGATAACCGGTCATGACAAACAGCGGCACGGCCAGCAGCGGGAAGGAATTGATGGCCGCCATGCAGCGCTGCAGGGCGACTCCCAGAGTGATATCCGGAGACCACGCCACATACACAAGACACGGCAGCAGCATACTGATGGCCACCGGAACCCGGATGAACAGCAGTACCAGCATGGCACAGACTAACGCCCCCAGAATCATTCGCCCTGCTCCAATTCCAGATGAAATGCATCTTCTTCGACGACGCTTTCACGTGCTGTCGGTTGCCCCGTGGCCAATACCTGCAGCAGGTTGACGATGGAGTGAATGGCCATCAGCGACAAGCCGACTCCGACCGCGCCATACCACCAGCTCATGGGAATTCCCAGCGAAGGTGATCCGACTTTACCCACGTACCACACGAAGCGACTGCCGCCAATCAGCAGCAGCAGGCAGGCCGCTGTCACGATGCCATGACTGAGGCATTCCAGTCGCATTTGTCCGCGAACGCTTAATCGAGGCGAAAGGACGTCCACCGTAATGTGCCGACCCTCAGCCATCACAAAAGCTGCCGCCATGAAGGTCATCCAGATCAGAGCTATTCGAGCCACCTCTTCGCTCGACGAAAATGGTGCTCCGAAGAAATAGCGGGCAAACACCTGAGCCCCCATCGTGCTGACAATGACGAACAGAAACAGTGCTGCCAGAGTCTGTTCTGCAACACTCATCCAGCGAACACATTGCGCAAACGGTAATGCGTTGGCAGAATCCCCTGCCTGGTCATTGGTGATCGTGGCATCCGCAGAATTTAAATCGTCTGCTGCATTCATTGCTTTTGGCTCTCCACAGGCTCCGCCGTGATGCGGTTGTACAGCTCACTGAAGGCATACCCTTCTGAGAAGAATTCGCGAGCACGAACCCGAAACGCGTCGACGTCCACATCTTCAATGATCTGCATCGTGCCTTTTTTGCGCCATTCTTCAATCAACCTGGCCTCGTCCTCAACGGTGCCGCGGTAAACCTCTTCACCAAGATCCTGCACCGTTTTCATTAATGCGGACTGCTGATCGGCGTCCATTCGTTGCCACACTCGTTCGTTCATCAGGATCTGCACGGAAGACTGTATATGGCCAGACAGATTCAGGCAGTCCTGCACCTCATGAAAGCCCATCGCTTTGATGACGGGCACGGGATTCTCCTGACCATCTGCAATCCCCTGCTGCAGGGCCAGATAGACTTCGCCGAAGGATATCGGCATCGGGCTGGCTCCCAAAGCCGCGCCGGACGCCTGCCACACACTGGCGCCAGGCATCCGCAGCCGAAAGCCGTCCAGGTCATCCGGACTGCGAATCGGAATATTTGACGTAATGTGCCGAGACCCATACGCCCACGTGTCCAGTACACGCACATCGAATTCCTTGCGGAGTTTATCCCAGTGCGGCGCCATTTCTTCGCCACGAGCCGTCTCAAGCATGTGGTTCAGGTCGCGGGTTGCGAATGCTGCGTCTAGGACTCCCAGCGGAGGATGCCACATAGCCAGAAACGATGGGCCGGAAATCGCCAGATCCAGTTCGCCAGCGACCAGTTGTTCCAGCAGTTCGGCCTCGCTGCCCAGTTGAGCAGCGGGATAGACGGTCACATCCAGGTCGCCAGTGACCTGTTGCAGTCGTTCGGCCAGATGAGCCGTCCCGTAGGCATGGGTGGGCGCACTGACTTCATACACATGAGCCATCCTGAGCCGCAGGGGTTTATCAGTCGGATTTTCTGACTGACAACCGCACAGCGAGACCATCAGCATCGTCAGCAGGGAGAAAACCGGACGATGCCACAGCAGAGTCGGCGGGCATATTCGATTCATCCACAGATTTCCGACGATGTTTAAAGTGACGTGAGGCAGTCAGTTTACTGACTGAACGGCCCCTGAGCAATCAACGCTGCACTTCGGAGGAAGCTCCGAAACACTTCACGTCGCAGTCGGCAGCACCCAACCGTCTGTGATTTCTGAAAACACGGGCCGTGACAGTTTCGGCGTGAGTGTTTATGGTGCCGCAGCACGACAATGGCAGGGTTTGACGGATGTCACCGGCATGCTGCCACTGCCAGGGTGTCGAAGTGCGTGCTGCACCACCTTATTTGCACGTTCCTGAAATCATTCCATGCAGACACACGCTTCCTCGCACGTACAGCCCGCTTTCCGCTATCGGTTGGGCGTGTTCCTGTGCCTACTGATGACCGCCTCCTGTTCTCTGCCACCAGGCGAACAGGGAAAAGAATCCTCAATCGGCAATGGTATCACCGCTGCGGCTGTGGAAACCGCCGACGTTCAATTGCCGGATCTGGATGTTGAAACTCTCTTGAAGTGCGCTCGATTGTCGAGAACAGTTTACGCTCGACCAGGTACGGCGCAATACGACACTCAAAAGGAGCAGCTTCAGAAAGACTGCTTTGTCTTATGGGACGAGTTTGAGTACGAAGTCAACCTGATGATGGATACGCAAACTAAAAAATCCTTTCTGCTGCTGCGTGATGACGCAAACAGAGAACAATTCGTCTGCGTGGCCGGCACCGACGGATATGCTGACTGGAAAATCAATATTGAGTATCCATTTAAGACAGAACTCGATGGGACAGGCATCTTTGTACATCCCCAATTCGCGGGTTTGGCACAGGAACTCTACAGCAACGAACTGAAGGACGAGCTCAGAGGTGATTACAGGACCTTTGTCACCGGTCACTCCCTGGGAGGTGCCATTGCCGCCATCATCGGGATGCTGATTCAGCATGATGGTACGGGAGACCTGCAGCACGCGTACACTTTCGGGCAACCCAAATTCACGAACCTGAGTGCGGATGGGCTGAACGATTCCAGTGGCATCTTCGTCCAACGCAGGTATCCGTTGCTGCGCGTCGTCAATGCAGGCGATCCGGTACCTCGTTTGCCACCATACTCGCTGCTGAAGGACTTCGCCGGGAATACCGGGCGTTATGCTCACCTGGGTGATGAACTGTTGCTGTCTTCACAGGGACAGAGCGACTTTCAACGGTTCCTTGATAAGACCGGTTCAGTCATTGCGGAGAATGCCGATGCCAGCGATCTGACCGAATGGCCAGGCACCGCATTTTCGATTAAGGATGCCGCGGCGCACTCCATCGACACCTACATTCAGAATATTGAAAACATCGTCTCCTCTGACTCTGGCGAGTAGGGTGCGCAGCCGGATCGACCACAGCGCTAACCGCTGACTGCAACGCAATCCGGACCATGGAACCAGCGACAACGCGCAAACCGTGCGCCACTGCCGACGGCCTCACGGTGCAGCACTTCGTGGGGCCTGCAAATGACGGTCCTGCGAGCATTCATCAGGCAGTTCCCCCCCCCCTGACGCTGATGAGCCTACTGGTTCTTAAACCAGGCTTTGCGAGCGTTCGTCGTAATCTCTCCATCCAGCTGCTTCATTCGCGTTGTCAGTCGACCGACGATATCAGCCTGTTCTTCCGCCAGATTATTCTTCTCGCCAACGTCGGCAACCAAGTCAAACAGGTGAATGGTGGGTGGCGCAGCTGGTGCTTTCTTTTTGTTGCGATTCCGACGTTTTGCCTTGATCAGCAGTTTCCATTTGCCATGGCGGATACCTTCGATCTGGCCCTGAGATGTGTAGTACAGATACTCATCACGATTTGCGTCGCCATCGGTGTTCAGGATCTTGTGCGACATGTCCATTCCATCGATCTTTCGATCCGCCGGCAACTCGCTGTGTGTCAGAGCGGCAATGGTGGGCAGCATGTCAATGGTTGCAACAACATCTCCGCATTCCGTCCCTGCCGGAATGCGTCCGGGGCCCCACATCACACAGGGGACTCGCTGGCCACCTTCAAACGTGGTGCCTTTGCCTTCGCGAAGTGGCCCGGCTGAGCCACCATGGTTTTTGAATTGCAGCCACGGACCATTGTCTGATGTGTAAATGACGTACGTGTTGTCCGATAGTTTCAATTCGCGAATCGTATTCATCAGTCGGCCGACTTCCGCGTCGACATGTTCAATCACGCAGGTGTATGCGTTTGCCGGGTCGGGATCGTATACGTCATCCGGCACATACAGCGGGATGTGAGGCATGCTGTGCGGAAGGTAAACAAAGAACGGTTCTTCTTTGTGTTGCTCAATGAAATTGATGGCACGATCGGTATAGCGCCGAGTCACCGTGCGCTGATCGACGGGAAGTTCCACGATCTTCTCGTTTTCCATCAGCGGCGTGTTCCACTTCGTGACCGCTGATGCCTGGTCGCGCCATAGATCGTCCGACGGTATCCTGGGCTTTCCTTTATTATCGGGGTGATTCATGTCATTCGAATAAGGAATCCCCAGATACGTGTCAAATCCGTTTTTCTGCGGCAGCGTTTCAGGGTGATGACCCAGGTGCCACTTACCAAAACAGGCGGTTGCGTAGCCCAGTGATTTCAGCTGGTCGGCGATTGTGTGTTCGGTGGGATTCAGTCCGCGGGTTGAGGCCGGGAACAGAACGTGCTGATGCATGCCGATGCGTTTCGGATAGCATCCCGTCAGCAGAGCGGCTCGTGATGGAGTACAAACGGGTGATGCCACCATGAAGTTTGTGAATCGTCGGCCTTCCTTAGCCATTCGGTCGATGTTCGGCGTTTTAATTTTTGTTGACCCAAAACAACCCAGGTCACCGTAGCCCTGATCGTCGGCGAAGATGATCACAAAATTCGGCTTCGTGGTTTCACCACGCGAGATCGCGCTGCAAATCGTGACCAGAAGAAGAGCGTAGCTCATATGTCGCATATTGACGGCACCTCAACGAAAAGCTTCCACGCGGAACGGACAATTCAATCAGCCGAACATTCTACAGCTTCGCGTACGTACATGTGGTCGCGCAGCATGTTTTTCAATCGCAATTTGGCGACTCGCGGCAACCGGTATCGTCTCCTTCAATCAGTCGATACCTCTTGCTGGCACCGGATTCTGTTGAACGGTGGCACATCGTCAAGAGACGAATTGATGGAGCGGGGCCGGCGCTCCGCCGGAACGGACAGCGATCTGCAGCACGTTCGTTCTCAGGCGACTTCGACTATTGCAAAGTCGTGCACCCAGACCGCCTGGTCCTGATCCCATTCCATGCCCTGGTGCATGCGTTCGATCAGGGCACGATACATCTCAAGATTCGGGTAACCTTCCCGTTGAGCATCTTCTTCTGAGATGTCACCCCAACGTTCAGTTCGCAGGCCGGTGATTTCAAAATCCACGCCTTCCAGCGCGAATGTTTCACCGGGGTAGCCGTAAACACCAGCACGCCGCTGCTGCGTTTTTGAACCAGCCAGCGCAGCTGAAACAAGTTTTTCGTGGGTGACCAGTCGATCTATAGTGCAGGTTTTTTCCGGGAAATTATCCGTCATGATGCCCTTTGGTGAAGCGTTGAGGTCATTCTCAATGGCCGAGACAGCCGATTTTATGAACTTATATCGGCACCAGGCACTGACTACCCAAACAAATCCATAATCGGTTTGCCTGTTGTCAACGTGCGTGAAATACCACTGGCGTCCAGTGGATCGTTAATGGGGATGTCCAGGGCGTGGTAGACCGTCGCAGCCAGTTCTTCCGGACGGACAGGGTTGTGAGTGGGATGTTCTCCGTACTTGTTAGACCTGCCGTAAACGCTGCCGCCTTTGATGCCCGCTCCGGCGATGATTGAAGAAAAACACCGTGGCCAGTGCTGGCGTCCCGGGGGAGACTGCTTCATCAGGTACGGTGTGCGGCCAAATTCGCCAGTCACGACAACAAGTGTGTCGTCCAGCATGCCGCGTTCGCTCAGGTCAGAAAACAGTCCGGAGAGCGCCTGGTCCAGACGCGGCAGGCAGAACCCCATGCCATATGAACCGTTGCCGAAGGCATTGCCCATGCCCATGTTTCCGCCATGCATGTCCCAGCTACTGCTTGGTGGACCCTTTTTGTCGTGCTCTGCCTGCCCGGTCCAGCCATTGACGGTGACAAAGCGGACGCCGGATTCCACCATGCGTCGGGCGAGCAGCAGGTTTTGTCCGAGCGGATGCATTCCGTAGCGTTCGCGAACCTCGACGGGCTCACGATGCAGATCAAACGCCTGGCGACCTTCCTGTCGTGTCAGGCCGTCGTAAGTCCTTTCACGCAGGTCAGACCAATCCTTTACCTGTTGATCTCTGTCAAACTGGTTGGATTCAATGCTGCTGAGCAGTCCCTTGCGTTCGTCGAATCGATCTTCGTCGTACGAGTTGTAGATCTGCGGCGGTTTGAAGTCTGCCATTGCCGGGTTGTTGTCTGCCGCACCGACGAACAGCGGAGCAAAGGCCGAGCCAAGGTAGCCGCCGATGCCGACATTAGGTGCGCAAAAGACGGGCGGTCCGACGCACTTCATGAGCCATGCGTTGGAGATGAAGTTGCGAGTGCTGGGTTTATGTTTGGCGACATGCGAACCAAGATAGGGCTGAGAGTTCGGCTTGCCCTGTTGGACACGTTCGGTCGACTGGCCGCTGAGCAGATTGTGCATCGCGTCGAAGTGATTGCTGATCGCGCCCGGATGAGACATTGAGTTAATCAGCGTGAAGTGATCTGTTAACTTCGCCAGCCCCGTGTGCATCTCGTTCAACAGCATGCCCGGCACTTTGGTGGAGATCGGTTCGTACGGCCCTCGATACTCCAGCGGTGCCTCCGGCTTCATGTCCCACGTGTCGACGTGACTTGGTCCACCACACAGCAGGATAAATATGCAGCACTTATCAGAGCGGACTGCATTACCCGAGTCGTCAACCTTGTCACTGCCCATGACTGATCCGGGCATGCCCAGGCTCATGGTGCCCAGCCCGCTCGCGATCATGGCCTGTCGACGATTCATCTGAAACTGGTTCATGCTAAGAGACTCCGGTGTGTCGAACAGCCGATTGGGATGTCTGAGTTATCGCAGAAATCGCGTTGAACGTGAATGAAAAAAGTCCAATTCAGTGATCAGGGAGCAAAAACGTCGAATACTCAAGTTGCCTTGCATCACGGTTATTCCGTCAACAAGCAGTTCAAACACCTTGCGATTTATGTCACGGGTTGAATCGACCAGGGCCGTCGAACAAGTTCGCTTTGTGGCGTTACTGGTTGCAAGCTGCCAGGATCAGAAAATTGTCTCGATCCGAATGAAGAGACTCAAACGGGAGTTTGCTATCAGTCAGTTCATCGGCGTTCGTTGCGTTGCTCTGGTTGTCGACATTTTCGCAGGCTTCGGCGCAGGAAACTCCCAACCTGTTGCTGTTCATGGCGGATGATATGACGTTTACTGATCTGGGTTGTTACGGGAATCCGGATGTAAAAACGCCACACATCGATCGGCTGGCGACACAGGGCGTTCGCTTCACACGCTGCTATAACTCCGCTCCTACGTGTTCGCCATTAAGACAGAGCCTGTTCACCGGAATGTATCCGGTGCGAAACGGTGCCCACCCGAATCACAGTCGGGTTTACGAAAGAGTGAAGTCACTTCCTCATTATTTGATCCCGCTCGGGTATCGCGTTGCGATTTTCGGCAAGCGACATGAAGCTCCGGCCTCTGCCTTTCCGTTCGAAATGCTCGGGGGCAGTCACGGCGATGGTGGAAAGACTCCGGACGGCACGGATTTACCGCTCGACAAAGCACGTGAATTTATTTCACGAGACGGGCAGCAACCGTGGTGCCTGGTTGTGACCTCGAATCAGCCGCATACGCCGTGGAATCGCGGTGATTCATCGCAATATGATCCCGCGAAACTGACTGTGCCCCCCCGTATCTGGTCGACACTCCGACGCTGCGTGAAGCGATGTCCCGGTACTATGCAGAGATTACCTATATGGATGGGCAGGTGGCCACGATGCTGCGTCACCTGAAGGAATTGAAGCTCGAACAAAACACCATCGTGCTGTGGCTCAGCGAACAGGGATCGCAGTTACTGTTCGGCAAGTGGACCTGCTACGACACAGGAGTTCATGCGGCCGCAGTTCTCCGCTGGCCGGGAAAGGTGAAACGCGGTTCCGAATCCAGCGCACTGGTCCGTTACGTCGACGTTGTGCCGGCTTTTGTTGAACTTGCTGGCGGAAGAACTGCCAGCATGGATGGAAAGTCATTTGCGCCATTGCTGCGCGGAGAAACCGAACAGCACAACGATGTGGTGTTCAGTGTGAACACAACTCGGGGCATTTACCACGGTTCAGAAGCGTTCGGGATTCGTTCGGCGACCGATGGACGCTGGCTGTACATTCGAAACCTGCATTCTGATAACGATTTTCAGAATATGGTGACGCATCGCGACCCCGTTTTTGCATCGTGGAAAACGGTTGAATCGGATTTCGCTCAACAACGGGTGAATTCCTACGTCAGGCGCGCCCCCGAGGAATTATACGACCTTGTCAACGATCCATGGTGCGTTTCGAATCTTGCCGCGACGTCCTTTCACCACGATGAAATGTTACACTTGTCTGCGCGAATGGACGTCTGGATGAAGCAGCAGGGGGATCCTGGCGATGCGACAGAACGTGCGACAGAACGTGCTGCAGAATCTCGCCATCCCAGACAAAGGCCCTGGTCCAGGAATGGCGAATATGTCCGCCAGGTGAATGAGTAAATGCTGCTGTCAGGGGCTGTCTGCGGTATGCCTGCACGATTGATCTGAAGACGCAGCAGCACGCGGACCGCGAAAGTCGCTTACTGATACTTGTCGTACCAGTCCTGTACCTTCAGGCCCGGGTGCTGAGATTCGGGAATCATTGTGGCCATCGACTGTTTTATTTTTTTGTGTTTCGGATTGGCGGCCTGGTTGGTCCATTCATTCGCATCGACTTGGTGGTCGTACAGTTCTTCGGATCCATCCTCGTATCGAATGTAACGCCACCTCCGGGAACGAACGGCCGTGTTGCCTGCACCGTACGAACATATGACAGGGGAGCGATTCACGGTGGGATCTCGCAGCTGTGGCATAACGGAGCTGCCATTCAGGTAGTCAGGCACAGAAAGTCCAGCCAGATCTGCGAGTGACGGATACACATCGATCAGGCTGACCGGTTGATCACAGACAACACCTGGCGGCACATCGGGAGCGCGGACAATGAAGGGGATGTGAGTGGTCTGTTCCCAGATAGCACCTTTGCACCAATGTTTTTTTTCTCCAAGGTGCCAACCGTGATCGCTGACCAGCATGACAACGGTCTCGCGTTCTCGCGGGTTGTTTTCAAGAGCCATCAGGAAACCTCCGATCTGTTTGTCGACAAAAGTGATCGACGCGTGGTAGGCCTGAATTGTTTTGTCCCACTCATCATGTGCCACGATGTATTCATGATCGCTGAGCCCGTTGTGCAGCGCCTTGTGGGCGTGTGTCCGCGCCAGCCGTCTGGCAAATTCCGGCATGTCGTTCCAGTCATCTTCCTGTGGTTCTGCCGGACGTTGAATCGTGTTCAGGGGGAACTGCGTGAAGTATGGTTTGGGAACGTGCAGCGGACGATGGGGCCGAAAAAAACCAACTGACATGAACAGCGGCTGGTCGCCGGTTTCACGCCATTGGGCGATGGCCCACTGAGCCACTTTGTAATCGCCCATTTCCTCGTCTGCCACGTCCAGTGCGTAGCCGTCGTTCGGCGGATTCAGTGCACCGAAATTGTTTTCGCCGGGTGGAGGCCGCGGGTCCCTGGGTCTCTTGAGTAATGCGTCGCCTGCACTGCCCGGTCCTCCGTGATGTACCTTTCCGCCACTGGCGACTCGGTAACCCTGCTTCATGAAAAACTGCTGCAGAGTCGGTGTTTGGATCTTTGTTTCGCCTTTGTGTTTTGCGTTGAAATATGTGCCGGTCCTGAAAGGATAGACGCCATGCATCAGGCTGGTCCGTGAAGGCCGGCATTGAGGTGAATTGCAGTAGGCCTGATTGAACAGCATGCCACTGGCTGCGAACGCATCGATGTTCGGCGACTTCGCATCGGGATGGCCGCCAAGGCAGCCCAGCCAGTCGTTCAGGTCGTCGACGATGATGAAGACAACGTCGGGATGTTCGTTCGCGGTGGCCGATGGTCCGGCCAGGCTGATCGACAGCAGAACCACGCAGGTTCGTATGATTTCGGTCATTCGACGCTTTCAGTTAAGTGCCATCGGTAAACACGCGATGACGTTGAACGTTGTTGTGAATCGTATTCGATACGACGATGCTCTTCGTGTATGCTCTCAATACCGTCGATCGTGACGCCAGCCATTGTGCTGTTGTGATTGTCGTTCAGGAAGCTCATGTCAGGCAACTTTCAAAGAAAATACCAGCTCCATGAAATCGAAACTCCCAGCGTTGTTTCTGGCCGCGATCTGCTCAACACCGGCCATCGCAGATACCAAACAACACGATTTCAAAGGCGCCACGACCGCTGAAGTCTACAAGCATGCGTCCGGAGACGATCTCTGGATCTACCGCTTCGATCCCACAGGGCACAATCCAGACAAAAACGAACGCCCCGCGGTGGTGTTCTTTTTTGGAGGCGGATGGAATGGAGGAACGGTAACGCAGTTTGAGCAGCATTCAAAGTATCTAGCCTCCCGTGGCATGGTTGCGTTCGTGGCCGATTACCGGGTGAAAAGTCGCCAGGAAACCGGACCGGACGCCTGTGTCGCCGATGGCAAGTCAGCGATTCGCTGGGTGCGGAAGAATTCCGACCGGCTGGGTATTGATCCGGATCGCATTGCCGCGGGCGGTGGTTCCGCCGGAGGGCACGTTGCTGCAACGACCGGGATCTGTGACGGGCTGGATGATCCCGCCGAGAAGGATTCGAAGGTCAGCTCCAAATCGAATGCGCTGCTGCTGTTCAATCCCGTTTACGACAATGGCCCGGAAGGCTATGGTCATGATCGTGCGAAGCTGTGGTTCCCGGCAATATCTCCCGCCCACAACATCACAAAAAATGATCCGCCGACAATCGTGTTCCTCGGCTCCAAGGACTCGCTGATTCCGGTTTCGACAGCAGAGAAGTTTGACTCTGACCTGAAGGCTGTCGGCGTCCGATCAGAAGTGTGGATCTACGATGGTCAACCACACGGTTTCTTCAACGAAAGTAAGAATCAGGAAGCGTTTCTTGATACCGTGCTGAAGATGGACGCATTTCTTGGTGCTCTTGGCTGGCTTGATGGGAAGGCTGATGAAACACAATTGAAATCGCTGTTGAAGAAGCCGCTGAAAGGCTAACCGATCCGTAGAGCAGTTTTAAAAGAACAGTCAGCGTGGTCGGGTTCGGGGCAGCCCTTGTTACAGGCCGGAAAACGTTTGTCGCGGCCATGATTCAGTATGAAACACCGTCACGTTCTGTGTGCTGTTGCGCCCGAATAAAACTGCCGATGCGTTCGATTGCCTCACGAGATTCCGGCAGCCGGCGAATCTGAAACACGTGGACCATACCCGGCCAGACTTCCAGCGTTACGGGGATCCCGTCGGATCGAGCTTTTGTTGCGACTCGAATGCTGTCGTCGCGAAGCATCTCGTGCTCGCCAACCTGAATCAGCAGCGGCGGAAGGCCGTTATAGTCGCCGAAGACGGGCGAAGCGATCGGGTCTCGAGGATCCGTCCTGCCGAGATACCGTTCACGAAATTCAGGCATGGTCCGCGCACTGATGATGGGGTCATGGACGGATTTCAGAGACTGACTGGCGAGGGTGAAATCTGTGCCCGGTGAAATAGCGATACCTCCGGCCGGCAGCGGTTGTTTGCGGTCTCGTAACGCCAGCAGTGTTGCCAGCGTTAGATTGCCACCAGCAGAATCCCCTGCAATAAAAGTCGCCTTTGCAGTTGCTGTTCCAGCCGGTCCGTTTTCGGTCAACCAGGCGTGAGCGGCAACACAGTCGTCGACCCCGGCGGGAAACGGGTGTTCCGGAGCCAGCCGGTAGTCCGGAAGCAACACGGCACACTTCGCCGCCAGCGAGATATCGGCTGCCAGGGGCAGATAATTGCCACCGGATCCCGAGACCCAGCCGCCGCCGTGCAGGTACAGCAGCCGAACATCAGGATCCGCGCCGGGGGCCAGCACCCATTCACACGGAATGTTTCCGACGTTCACCTTCTGCAGCTTGACGCCGGAAACGGTCGGCTCATGTCGCGTGCCCATGCCCGCTCGTAATCCCGTCAGATCGAAGTTGTTCGTGCCGAACGGAGTGCCTCTGCGAAGTCTTGCCAGGTATTCCGCTCCCTCCTGCGACACCTGTCGCTGCCAGACGTCGCGGGCGGCCAGGCGGCGTCGTGGTTCCAGAAGCTCGATCAGAGGAATGTTTTCGAAGACAATATGCGACTGGCTGCCTTCGTAGACAATTCCGATGTGATCGTTATCCACTTGAGTCAGGCTTGGATATCCGGCGCCGCGGCCTTGATCCAGCAACAGATGATGCGAGTCCGGCCAGGTGTTTCCGTTGTCAAAGCTTACCTGAATCGTGTGGTGCGTGCGTCCCGACTGCGTGTGCGGGTTGGCAAACAGCAACGCATGCTTCTTCGCATCTCCCTGTTCATAGTTTACGCGCAACAGGCTGCCGTTGCACTTCGGCTCGATCAGCGTGTTACGACTGGTGGCGTGCGGCTTCCAGGTTTCTCCAAGATCGTTAGTGACGACCACTGCTCGAAATCGTTCTTGACCATTGCGAACATTCAGCATGATGGAACCATCGCCCAGTAAAGCCGCCTGGCATTCGTTGCCTCCGCTGTAACCAGGCTTGCCGACTGTCCATGTGGCGCCGTGATCGTGACTAATCATCAATGTGGCGAATGTTTCTCCGGGCTCCCGACCGGAACGCCCCTGCACCGGCATGACCAGCGTTCCATCCGGCATCGTGAAACCTGACTGCGGCGACGGAGCGAACAGCCACCACGATTCCTGCTTCAGCTTGCGAGTCATGTTTTCGGGAGTGGACCATGTCAGTCCGTCGTCTTTGGAACGCACCATCATGAACTGAGCCGTCTTGCCGATTTCGAAACCTGGTTCGGAACCATCGTCCACCCATTGATGCGTACCTGGTTTGCCGTGTGTCCACACTGCGAAACAGAAGATTTCGCCGGTCTGCCGATCGACGATGATGCCTGGATCGCTGCAACCATTTTGTTCCTGCGGCAGTCCGCCGTATTCGTCCATGTCCATGATGACTCGCACTGGTTCCCATGTACGCCCTGCGTCGGTGCTGCGACTGAGCCCAATATCAATGTCTTCCTGCAGATCGCGGCCCGTTCGCCGCCGCATGTCGTACACCGCCAGCAGCGTCCCCTTTGTTGACGTCGTCAGAGCGGGAATGCGATAGGTGTGCACGTTGTCATCGTTGTGCTTTCGCAACGCGACTCCAATGCGGTGTCGCGTGGTCGACGAGTTGTCACGGGGTACGACCATTCCCACTGTTGTGGTGACCGACGTGCACGTGGCGGCGATGCTGTGGTGCAGTGCTGCAGTGGCTGTTAATCGGCATGACAGCCAGAACACGTGTCTGCCGACGCGAAGCGGGTTGTCAATTCGAAAGGTGACATCTGCCGCCGGCAGCACTGGTTCACCCAGTTGATTAGCAGGCGAAAATACTTCGTTGTCGCCGGTGTCGAACAGCGTCAGAGACTCGAGGTCATCGATCTCGTCGGTGCCGTCAAGGCTGAAGGCAATCGAAGTCGCCCGCGCGGCCACTCCTTCTTCAATGTCCAGCATAACACGCATCAGCGGCCCGTTGTCGTTGCGAATCAGAATCGGATGTACAGGACGAACGGCAGTTGCTGTAATTCCCTCGGCCGCTTCATGACCGCACACCGTGTTCGCACAGATCAGCGGGGCGAACACCAGCCATGCCATCACGATAAACGGCGTGCCTGGAGTCCTTCGCGCGGAGCAAATTGAGAATTGACGGTCGGGGCCTGCTTTTGCGAAATTCAGCATGAGGTCATTTTCCATGAGGCCACGCATTAATTGCGTTGGATTGCTTGTTCATATGACGGCTGCGAGAACGGTAATGCTGACAGAACGGATGGTCGCCGTCTGTACGAAACGCCGCAGTATTCTGTGAGTCTGGTCACATGGCTGAAGTGGAAGCAGAGGTTGTTCTTTGCTTCTTAATGGAATCCTGAAGATACCGCAGCAGCCGCAACTTCGCAAAGTAACAGCAGGGATTCCTGTCAGACTGTGTCCGTGGTAGCTGCGAACTGCGATGAACAGGAGACCTCTGCAGGTCGTTCGAAGTGTGCATCGACACCATCGGCCGGGGTGGGGCAATGCGACTTACTTCGCGTCGCTGAGTGTTGTCACTTCTGGGTGCAATTTCGTGCCATTGAATCTACACTACCGACGCAGGCAAGTTCCTGCGGCAAAGTGCGGCGGGTCGGCATTTGCGTGACACGCTGTAGTCCCGCGGTCCACTAACGAACTGGATAATTGATGACTGAAATAGTATCCGAAAATGATGCAGAACGTCGTGAATACTGGGCGGCACAGATGGAGCTGGGTTATGAATTCGTTGAGCGTCTGCTTGAATTTCCGGTGAATGAATGCAATGAAGGGTTCGCGTCGATTCGAGAGGCCGTTGAGGCGTCTGACGTCGAAGTGTTGTTTTCTGATTCGAAAATTGCCGGTGATCTCGATCGCGTCTTTTTTATGCGTGAGTCACTGATCGATGACGTTCTTGCCATTGGTCGTGACATGAACGATCGTGGCTGGGTGCTGAAGATCGAAGACGGATTTCGGTCACTCGAAATGCAGGGCACGCTGGTACGCAAACCGGTAGTGTTCGATTCCATTCTGCAGAAGTGTCTTTGGGAATCCGGCGGCGAGATTCCGTCGGTCGAATTTGTATTTCGCCGAGCGATCGTCATGGTGGCGAATATTCCGAAAATCGGCACACACATGTCCGGTTCCGCAATCGATATTTCTGTGTTTCAGCGTGACGGAAACGAAGTCTGGCGTGGTGGACCATATCTTGATGTCAGTGAACGCACGCCGATGCGTTCACCGTTCATCAGCGAATCAGAATTGCAGAATCGACTGCAGATCACCGAAGTGATGGAGTCACATGGCTTCATGCACTTTCCATACGAATTCTGGCATTACAATAAAGGTGACGCGGGCACCCATATCCTGACCGACAATCCCGAGCCAGCCGGATACGGTCCGGTCAACTGGGATTCCGAAACGAACATGGTTACGTCGGTAGCCGATCCCATGAGTCCGCTGAATCCACTGGATGTGATTGAATCAGAAATCGCTGCAGCCATGAAACGCCTTCGTTGAAGCCTGTCGATTCGAAGGGGCGTGCAGTTTGCGCGGACGCGATGTTGCGCTGGTTTTCGTCCGGACGCCCATTACGGCTGAACGGTCAGGTTCCATGCCTCATCAAAGAAGCCTGAGTCGATGACGGTTTCCGAAACGTGAGGGGCGGGCGTGACGGGATGATTGGGCCCCACTTTCATCACGGCCCAGTCGCCCAGGCGCGGAAAAACCATGTAACTGAATCGAAGTTCCGCGTCGTGATACGTGTGGCCGCTGTTAAGAACCACATAGCGGCCATTGGCTCCAGGAAGCGGGTTCGGACTGATCAGCTGCAGCCCATGATCGGCAGCGGAGTACTTCTTCGCACCCAGCTGAACCGTGTCTCGAGTCCACCGGGCGGGTAACTCTGGCAACACTTTTCTAATCCATGAATTGCTTCCGGGATCACCAAATAGAATTAGATTGCACTGCTGAACATCACTTTCCGTCACTTCGGTGTCGTTCTTGACAGGCAGATATCCTCGATAGTACGGTATGCGATAGAAAACACGTGGTGCGCTACAGTACTTGGGCAAGTGGGGATTCGCTGGCATGCTATCGTAATCTTGGCCCTGCAACCGCCGATGCTTCGGCGTGAGCAGCGAATTCCTGCGTCAATCTAAAAACGTGGCAGGTTTCGCGGTTGAGGACGGATAAGTATGTATGGACGAACAAGAGAAACGTTTTGAACTCACTGAACCTGACTTCCTGGCACTGCTGGTAAAGTGCGAGCCCGCTCTGCGTGCCTACGCGGCCCGACTCATAGCAATTCTAGCAAGGACCAACACTGAGAGATTGAAATGAATGTAGTTTGGAGCTTATCGATTGCTCAACGCACACACACATCATCGAAGGACCGCAATTGATGAGCAGCTCGGAATCAGCCCGTCGACACGATCTTGATGCGTTGCGAGGATTCGCAATGTTGCTAGGAATTTTCCTGCACGGGGCAATGTCGTTCATTCCCGGAATTGGTGTGATCTGGGGAGTCCAGGATTCTCACTCCAGCGGACTCTATGCAATTCTGCTGGCGTCGATTCATGGATGGAGAATGCCGCTGTTCTTTTTGGTCAGCGGGTTCTTCACGGCGATGCTGTGGAAGAAACGCGGGTTGCGAGCACTTTTGGTCCATCGGTTCAAACGCATCTTTTTACCGATGGTGCTTG
>JAQWLN010000129.1 GCA_029247265.1 Fuerstiella sp. | reverse complement strand
TGGAAATAGGCCAGTATGTCACCTGGAACAAGCAGGAGCGGCCATTTCCATTCAGCGACTTTGCGATGGTCGCTGATGACCTCAACCCGGCGGCAATGCCGTGACCGCCCGTTGCCCGGAATAACGTCAGCGTCTGCAGCTATATGTCGTGTCGTGTCTGAGCACATCCAATGTGCTGGTCAGCGACTGGCAGCAGGGCGATCACTGGAACGATGTCTGCGCGAACTGGAATGACGCACAAAAACGCAGCCTGGCCAACGTCATGCTGCGGTTCTTTCTGACCGGTATCTTTCAGCAGCGGAGGATGCAGGCAGACTGGCACCCGGGCAACTTTCGTTTTTGTACGCACGGCGATAAGGCGCGTTTGCTGCTGTACGATTTCGGCTGTGTCTTCGAACCTTCCGAAGTTGAACAGCTGGGGCTGGCCCGATTGATTCAGGCCACGATTGACCGCAGCGAGCCACCGTGGCCGCTATTCCTTAAGCTGGGGTTTGGTCGGGAATTCCTTGAGCCACTGGCGCATAAACTTCCAGCACTGTGTCGCGTGCTGTTCGAACCATTCTGTTGCGAGTATCCGTATGACGTTGCAGATTGGAATCTGGCCGAACGTGTGACGGATATTCTGGGGGATGATCGCTGGAATTTTCGCATCGCGGGCCCCGCTCGTCTGGTGTTCCTGATGCGCTCGTTTCACGGCCTGGCCTATTATCTAAGCGGATTAGCGACGCCGATATTCTGGCAGAGAGCGTTTACGACATCCGTGGGCAGCCTGTCAGGCGATATTGCGAACCTGCAGATTCCGCCGGAGGACACGTCGAAATGTGGTTTCGACAGTATGGCTCGTTACTTAAAGATCCGAGTTGTTTAAAATGGTCGTACGAAAGTGGAGCTAACACAGTACGCTTCCACCATTGAACATCTTGACGAGCTACTGGACGAAGATGTAAAACGACGAATGGATGAGCAGGAAATTGACTTGAACCAGATCGTCTCAGACGTCCGCAGGCAGGGTTATGTCCCCGCCTCACTATTTTGTCTGACCGAGGGAACCAAGCAGTTCGATGTGTGGCTGGAGTGACTGGCCCGAATAGCTGACTGGCCCGAATAGCTGACTGCCGGCAGTGATTGACGTTTGTCGTACGTGACAACCAATCGTCGCTGTGTGGCCTGCGTTTGCAGAGAGGACATCTGTAATGGATTACCCGGGCCTGGACGGCTTCCTTGGGAACCGCGCCTCCCTGATGCTTGACATTGTCTTTCTGGCGATGTTTGCGGTGATCCCAGTAATGGGCTGGAGCATTTACCAGGTCCGCCAGAAACGTTATGTGCTGCACATGCGAGTTCAGGTGGCGCTGGGCGTTGTTCTGCTGTCGGCTGTGACACTGTTTGAAATCGACATGCGGGTCAATGGGTGGCGGCAGCGTGCCTTGCCGTCTCCTTACTACTCAGAGAATCTACTGGAAGGGCTGGTGAATTGTTCGCTGTGGATTCACCTTGTTTTCGCCATCTCGTCGTTTGTGTTGTGGATCTTTGTCATTGTGCAGGCCCTGCGAAAACTGCCCCTTCCGCCGGCACCAAACGAGTACGGCCCGCAACACAGATTCTGGGCAAGAATCGCGGCGGTTGACATGTGTCTGACGGCCATCACCGGGTGGGTTTTCTACTGGGTGGCATTTGTCGCGAGTTAGTGAGCGGAACTTTGTGGAGTGTTCATGGCGGATGGTCGTCCATTGTTATGAGAACTTTTTGACACGAATCCAGGTCGGATTCCGGAAGTCGAATACAGGGAATCAATATGAGCAATAACGCCCGAATGATCCTTCATGTTGATGATGATCCGCAGATCCTGCAGATTGTTGCGAAGCGACTGGAGAAAAGCGGTATTGAAGTTCTGTCGATGAACAGCCCGGATGACGTCATTGCATCACTGGTCCTTACTGGCTGTCGTGTGGTGTTGCTGGATATCGAAATGCCGGGTACGAATGGCCTTGATGTTCTGAAGGAAGGAGCCCGACCCCGGTGGTCAGCGAGGTGCCATGCCTAAAATTCCGGCGCCTGCCAGTCGGGGATTCCGCCATCGCTAATCTGCTTTTCGAATAGCACGTGAAAAGGGCGGACCGGTGACATTGGAGCCGATTCATTGACCATCAAAGGCCGGGTCTGCTGCCACCATGAGTCGTAGGCTTCTCGCATTTGTTTAACGATCTGCGGATGATCGTCGATTATGTTCAACTCCTGAGACGGGTCTTTTTCCATGTCGTACAGAGATTTGTTGTCGACGAATCTGAATTGCTGGTTACGCACGGCAAAGCCGTTCCATTGGTGATCGTCCGGATTGGCTCCCGTTTTCCAGCGTCCCTTGTGGGTGAACAGATATCGGTCGCCCCAGTCTCGTCCAGGATTTTCAATCAGCGGCAGCAGATCTCGGCCTTCGACCTGATCTTTGGGTAAAGCTGCGCCGGTCAGAGCCGCCAGCGTAGGCAGCAAATCGATGTGAGCTGCAATTGTGTCTACGTTCTGTCCCGGTTTCACGTGGCCGTCCCAGCGAACGAAAAACGGTACTCGGCAGCCGCCTTCGTCGCTGCTTCCCTTCTGCCCCTTCATGTCCGCATTGTACGGAAACAGTTTTTCGCCATCTTCGCCGGTGCCGATCATCTGCCCCGCTCGACCTGAACCGCCGCCCGTCATTCCGTTGTCCGACATGAAAATGAGCATGGTGTTGTCCAGCAGTTTCCACTCTTCTAGTTGGCTCGTTAGTCGCCCGACGTTGTCGTCTATGTTTTCGATCATGCCATAGAAGCCAGCCGTCTGTGACTCAAACCCCATGTCTTCGAATCGTTTGCGACTCTCGGGCGGGGCGATAAACGGGCCATGTGGCGCGTTCGTTGTGATGTAAGCAAAGAACGGCTTGTCTTCATCTTTGACATCTTCGATCCAGCCCATGGCGGCGGTGTAGAACAGGTCTGTGCAGAACCCTTTTGTCTTTACGAATGAGCCATTGTGGCGGATGACAGGATCAAAATACTTGTTGCCTGGAGCATCTGCACAGCTGCATTTATAGGCCTGGCCAATTCCGCCAGCGCCATGAATGAACGCTTCGTCAAAGCCTCGCCGGTGCGGTTGATAGGATTCTTCGTCACCCAGATGCCATTTGCCAAAAATGCCTGACGTGTAGCCGACGGTCTTCAGGACCTGCGGCAGTGTGACAGCATCCAGGGCCATGCGTTCCCGTTCCAGAATCGTGTGCGTCACACCGTTTCGCATGGGATGGCGTCCGGTCATCAGCGCAGAACGAGTGGGGGCACAGGTGGGGGCCACCAGATACCGGGTGAACCTTGTGCTGGCATCATAGATCGCGTCCATGGCTGGTGTCTTGATCCACGGATGTCCGTGCCGGCCAACCGGGCCATAGCCCTGATCATCGGTAATCATCAGGATGATGTTGGGCCGGGAACCACGCAGCGGTTCGGCGGCCCCCAGGACTGGGCAGACGGAAGTAACGATCAGAAACAGTATGACGGCACAGCGCATAATGAAGATTCCGGGTATGGTCGAATGACTGTTGGACAAACAAAGATTAAGCGACACTTCGGCACAAGGCAACTCAGGCGCCGAACCGTAATTCTTTTGGAATTACCCTGAGACTCCGGTTAGTGGCTGATGGCAGCGTGGGCTGAAGGGCTATGCCCGCAATGCCTTCAGTCAGACGGCAACGGTGTTTTCTTTGAAATCACGGATGAACCGGACAAGTGTCTGTCGCGTGCAGTGTCGCGTTCGGAGATGATGGAATGGTTCCGGGGCACAGCGGTGACGAAGGTCATTGGCGGCGTTCATTGGTCATCACTGATCAGGAGTTGCCGATTGTCAAACGAAACTGTTAGGTATCACTCAACGTAGGGCTGGCAGAACTGCACAAATGGTATTCTTCGAAAAGACAATCTATCGACGTCTGGCGTCATCGCTGCGACGTGTTGCGTCTCACATGGGGACTGCGTCCGTTCTTTTGCGTGGCCTGATCGCCGGCGTTCTGTTGAGTCCGCTGATTGCAGGGGCTGAGCCTCCGAAGATTGAACGGCTGTTCCCGCCCGGTGGACAGCGAGGAACGGTGGTTGAAACGAAGGTGACGGGCAAACCCGGCGATGGAACTGTTCAGGTGTGGTCGGACCCAGCACAACTATCGTTTGCATTCAGTGAAAAACAGGACGCCGTGACGGTCACCATACCTGACAATGCAACACCGGGCCTGCATTGGTTGCGATTTTATAATCAACATGGTGCCACCGACCTGAAGCCGTTCGTTGTGGGGCTTGTTGATGAAGTGGCAGAAACGGAGCCCAATAACAAACGGGATGAAGCACAGGCTGTACAGCTGCCGCACGTTACGGTGAACGGTGTTCTGGAAAAGGCGGGCGAAGTTGACACGTTCGCCGTTTCACTGAAGGCCGGTCAGACGCTGGTGGTTTCGATGCTGGCGAATCGTGAACTTGGTTCTCCGATGGATGCGGTGCTGCAGCTGCTGGACAGGTCGGGAACAGTTGTTGCGCAGAACGATGATGACCATGGTTTTGATCCTCAACTGGTCTTTGAGACGCCCGCTGACGGCACATACTTTGTGCGCACGTTTGCGTTTCCGTCGGCGCCCAACAGCACGATCCGGCTGGCCGGCGCAGCGACGTATGTTTATCGATTGACGATGACAACCGGGCCCGTCATCGATCATACGGTGCCCGCAGTCGTTAATCCTGGCAACGGCGCAGATGTGTCCATACATGGCTGGAATCTTACTGAGGGGCAGAAGTCCTTCCACATCCCAACATTTCAACAGACGTCATTTGTTCTCTCAGAAGGTCTTGCACTTCCAGCAAGTGTCCCGGCCGTCGACCACGTAAGCACTGCAGAATCCAACGATCCACAGCCGCTGCAGATACCGTCGTCTGTGACCGGAGTCATTGCGATGGGCGGCGAAACAGACACGCATCGGTTCTCAGCAACGAAAGGCCAGAAGCTGACTTTTCGGGCTGACGCACGTTCCATGTTTTCGCCGCTGGATCCCGTGTTGAAGGTGACAGCGGAAGACGGCAAGGTGTTGAAGGAAGCAGACGACGTGAGCCGCGGTGATCTGGATTCGCTGGCTCAGGTGACCATTCCGGCTGATGGAGTGTACACCGCCACGGTAACGGATCGTTTCAACGCCGGAGGCGCCAGGTTTGTCTATGTGCTGTCATGCACGGAGACGACAACAACGTTTAAGCCGACTTTGAAAGGCAATGCCTTTGTGCTGACCGTGGATAAACCGCTCGAGATCCCCGTGACGATGGCTCGAGAAAAAGGATTTACAGAGAAAATCGCCGTGACGATCGAGGGACTGCCTGAAGGGATCGTCTGCGAACCGGTGCACTCGGAAAAGGATGGCGATTCCGCCAAAGAGGTGACGCTGAAGATCATTCGCAGCGAAACCGCAGTGGCGTTCTCGGGCCCAATCGCGGTTGTCTGTACACCGGAAGATTCGAAGCAACCGCTGACCGCAGCGTCGCCCATTCAAAATTCCCAAGTGACGAGCAGCAGCATCTGGCTGACAGTGATCGCCCCGCCGGAAATAGAGCCCCCGGCTGAATCAAAGGACGACGCTTAATCGAAGGGTGGCGACGAGTTGGAAAAGTGAGAGGCGACAGACGGACAGCCGTCGTTCATGCGGCCGGCCGACCCGTGTTGATTCACTTCTTTGCCTTCTTACTCTTTTTGGCAGCCTTCTTTTTTTTCTTAGCCTTGCCCTTTGGTGCTTTGGTTTCCGCAGGTGCGTCATCGCCACCGAAAATGTTGTCCCAGCCGGAAACGAATTTTTTGGATGTGCCAGTGTGAACCGTATAGCCGGTCATGGATGTCCTCTGGTGTGAATCAGGAATCGTCAAATAGAGGGTGCAGACTATCGCCCCCTGGCGGGTTTCGCAACGACTTCCCGGAATTGCTCAATCGAACGAATCAGCGTGCCAGAAACGAAAACAGCCCCGCAGAGCAGACGCTCGCCGAGGCTGAGAATTCGGGTACCTGTCAGCCGGCGGCGTCTAGGCAAAGAATGCGTTGACAGCTTCGGCCTTGACCAGCTCTCGTGGCTGTTTCAGGTGGTTGTAGACGATCGTTTCCGGGTCGATTCCAAAGGAGTGGTAGATCGACGCCAGTACTTCCTGCGGATGAACCGGGTCCTCAAGCGGAGCGGATGCTGTCTTGTCAGACTTGCCATGAACATTGCCCCGCTTAACACCAGCTCCGGCCATGATGCCGGTGTAGCAATATGGCCAGTGATCGCGACCATCGTCGTTATTGCTGTTTCCGCTGGTGCTGACGCCTCGTTGCGGACTGCGTCCGAATTCGCCGATGACGACGACCAGAGTTTCGTCCAGCATACCGCGTTCATCAAGGTCGGAAATCAGACCGGAAACGGCTCCGTCCAGCATCGGGCCGGACTGCGTCTTCATTCGTTTGGACAGCCCCACGTGGTGGTCCCATGAATGGTTGTCGGAATTGGCAACCTTTGGCCAGACCACTTCCACGACTCGAGTTCCTGCTTCGACCAGGCGACGAGCCAGCAGACAGGAATCGCCAAACGTATTCCGTCCGTATTTTTCACGCATCGCATGGTTTTCGGCGCCCAGGTCGAATGCTTCTCGAGCACGACCGGAAACAATCAGGTCCAGTGCTCGTTCATAATACTGGTCCAGGTTCAGGTTCTTCACTGCGTTGTCAATCTTAGGCATGCCTGCACTGATGGTATTTCGCAGGTTGGCTCGACGATTCAGACGTGCAGAGAACACTTCCGGTCGCAATTTCAAATCGTCGACCTTGATTCGAGTCATCTTTTTCATGTCCATGTCATCGCCGGTTGGATACAGCGTGTACGGATCATAGGCTTTGCCCAGGAATCCGGCCGTTCCGCCTTTGCCGACAACGTTGCTTTCCTGCAGCGGTCGCGGCAGCATAACAAACGGCAGCATGGGAACTTCCAGAGGACGCAGACGAACGATGTTGGAACCAAAGTTCGGGAAGTCCTTCGGACTCGGTGGTTCCAATTGGCCGGACGGGCTGACTTTGTCCGTCGTGTAGCCGGTCATCATCTGATAGATGGCCGCCGTGTGGTTGAACAAACCGTTTGGCGTGTAGCTCATGGAACGAATCATCGTGAACTTGTCGTTCACCTGAGCCAGCTTGGGAAGGTTCTCTGTGAACTGCACACCAGGCAGTTTTGTGGAGATGTTGCTGAAGACGCTCTGGACATTGTCCGGAACATTTTCCTTTGGGTCCCACAGGTCAAGGTGTGAAGGACCTCCCTGCAGATAGCACATGATGATGCTCTTGGCTTTGCCCCAGCCTGGACCGCCGGAAATGTCGGCTTTGTTAGATGCACTGGCAGACTGCAGTTTCAGCATGTTGGCCAGTGACAGTCCCAGCATGCTGGAACCGCCCACCTGCAGCACGTTCCGCCGCGTCCGGCCGACAGCTCGATCACAAACATCCTTGCCAGCTTCGCCTTTGATGTGCAACATGATTTCGTTCCTGTGGTAGGACCCTCGGCGGTTTGTCCGGGGGCCGGAATGGGGGCTGAATGTCAATCAAAGTTCATTAAGTGTACTACAAAACTCTGCTTTTATGTAGTTTTCCCGTCTGAAGCGATGTTCCAGCAGGGATTTTGGGTCGTTAAATCGAATGACGAAGAATTAATGGTTGAACAGAAATGCCGGGTTATTGATCAATGCCCATGCCAGATCCTGAGCGGCCGTGAGGCGTTTTGACTCCACTTGTTTGGCACTGAATTTGACATCTTCCCGCAGACGAACAAGTCGCGTGTCGTCCTTGATCTCCTGACTGACGAAGGCGATCCGTTCTTTTCTGGACGTCACACCTGGGTCCTGAGGCAATGGTTGTTTTGCCACGTTCAACGCATTCTGCTTCGCAATGATGGTGGCATCAGATTTTTCGAACCAGGTAACAAGTGTCTGTTTTTGAGCTTCCGTTCGCTGCTCGGGCATAGCCGCAGCGATTGCAATCAGACTTTCGGGCAGACTGAGTCCGGGAGATTTCTTTCGAGTGACTGAAATTCGAAAACGTGCCAGCAGATGTTCCTTAGCGCTGTGATTCTGATGAATTACAAATTTCAACACAGTACCACCGTCATGCCCAAGAGCCTCCTTGGTTTCAAATGTGGCCCAGTGAGTGACTCCCAGTGCGTTGGCGATGGCCCAGCCATTCTGATTGCCGGCATTACCGTCAATGGCCAGTGCGGCATTGAAGCCTGCCTGCAGGAAGTCGGCTTTCGCGTTCTGCAGTGCAACCTTTTTGTATTCGGTCGGCTTTAAGAGCGGCGCCGCCTGAACCTCAAATTCAGTGACAACAAAGTTTCCATTATCAGGCAGGCCGGGACCGTTACCTTTCTTGTCCGGATCCCTCAGTGCTTCCACTCGAAAGGCTGTGATATCTTTCAGTGAGGTATTCACGGTAATCTTATAGGCTCCCTTGTCGACTTTGCCTGTCGCCTTGATGGACCGGTCGTCCTGTCGTTCCAGAGTGATGCCCTTGGGCGCTGCAAGTGAAGCGGGCTCCAGAAAGAACCATTCGGCGCCGGTGTTCTGTTTGGTCAGAAACGCTTCTGCATGCTGCGGAAGTTCGCTCTTGTACTTGTCGAAATCCGACTGGACTCCGGCCAGTTTATCAACTCTGACTTTTTCTTCTTCAGCACGTCGTGGAGCAATTTCCTTTTCGTAGGCAGCCAGATCGGCATTTCCCGCATCGATTGCTGCGGTTCGAGCTGATTCACGTTTGGGGCGTTCTTCCTTCCACCATGCTTCACGTTCTTCCAGAGCTGTAATGACCTTCTGGTTGTCGGCATCAATCGCGTTCATGGAAGCCAGTGTGGCCTGGGTTTCGGGTTCAGCGGCCGGTCGATTGAGAATCCGAACAAACAGCTCATCAACCAGCTGACTATCATCGCTGATCTCGTTCACAAGTCGTGCAATATCGTTGTTGGGATCGTCCAGCGCGTTACCGACTGTGGGACCTCCAATCAATGCCATGATCGGGCCCAGCTGCAGTTCGGCCGAACGTTCACACTCACACGCGCTTTCGCGGACAGGACGTCCCAGGTTCGCCAGGAATCCATCGGGGAGTTTGATACCGGCATCCGGAATGGCAGCAGCACGGGTCCCTTCCGGGATGCCCGGAATCTTTGACTTCGCACCGGTGACACGATGTATGGCGTCGTACAGAACTTCCGCTGGCAGTCGACGGGCGATCGCATGAGAGTAGTTCTGTGCATCGTCTTCGTTCCACTTATTCGTTTCCAGAGCCAGTTGATAGGTTCGAGACTTACAGATCAGCTGCATCACATGCCGTGCGTTGAACTTGCTGCTGATGAACTCATCAGTGAGGTATTTCAGCAGCTCCGGATTCGTGGGTGGATTGCCAGCTCGCAGATCGTCGATTGGTTCCATGATGCCGACACCCAGCATGTAGCCCCACAATCGGTTGACGTAGCTTTTGGCGAAATACTGGTTATCAGCGGACGTAATCCATGACGCCAGTTGTTGCCGCCGATTCGCGTTTTCCGTTGTTTCATATTTGCAGTCGTATGGAAAGACTGGAGCAGCGACGGACGCGGTGCGAATGTGTGTGACCTCGCCGTCGTCTTTGTCAAAGACCACTTCGTAAAACGGCTTGGCTCCCTCGACGGCTGTGCCGCCGATCTTCCGCTTGCCGCTGGCAGGGTCAGCCTTCAGGCCGACGCGGGCAAAGTAAGCTGCCGTTTCATAGTACTGATCCTGAGTCCATTTTTCGAAGGGATGGTCGTGACACTTGTTGCAGTTAAATCGCACCCCC
>JAQWLN010000116.1 GCA_029247265.1 Fuerstiella sp. | reverse complement strand
CGTCGCCCTCTGAGGAGCACGTCGAATGAAAGTGGAGGTCTGCATCGTTTCTGTGGAGCGGCGATGCGTCGGCGGGTGCATCGATCTGGCCTTCGTATTTGCCAGACAGTTTTTTCTTCCGCTCAGTTGGCTGACATTGTGTTTTGCCGTGCCATCGACATTGCTGGCGTGGCTGCTCGGAGAATCCATGGGCCGTGACGTGTTGATTCCGTGCACGGTAATCTTTGCGTTTTTCAGCACGATGCTGGGCGGTGCGATGATCGCCACTGTTGGCCCTCAGGTATTCGGGGTGCCGATGAACACAATGTCCGCGCTGCGTGGATTGGGCAGTCGCTTCGTACCGTTTGCCCTGTTGGCGATATTGGCTCGCAGTACAGGCTTGTGCATGGTAATTCCGGTTGTCTTTGTGTTGGCGTGGTGTGGCCATCTGCCGGAGGTGATGTTTCTGGAACGCACGCCCCTGTCCCAAATCAGCCAAAGGCTCTCATGGCTTGGCCGCGGGGGAGGGTACTCACGTAATTTCGGTCGCTTGCTGACGCTCACGTGTTTCTGGGTATTGTTCGCGGTGGGACTGTTTCTGATGATTGACCTCATGTCAGGCTGGGTTTTTAACTCGCCGATATTTTTTGGGACCATTGCGCCCAGTCCTGATCTTCTCAAGGCAATGACGTCGCGCATAATTGATGACCCGCTGGTCGTAGTCACCCTGCACGTGGCAATGTGGATGACGTACCCGATTCTTCGCCTTGCCTGGTTCTTCTGCTATCTGGATCAGCGCATCCGCAACGAATGCTGGGATCTGGATCTGCAGTTTCGGGTCGAAGCGGTGCGTCTTCAGGAGCAGATGGCATGAAGCATGTTACAGGAAGTTCACGGTGCGCAGCATCGGACGGACCTGCCGTGCTCGGTCCGATTTTATGGTTGGCTCTCAGAACGTCATCGTTGCTGCTTTTCGCAACCACTGCCTGTCCGGTCGCCGGAGAAACCGCGTCGATTCCTCCGATTACATACAGGGCAGCCGTGCTGAACGTGCAGAATGCGAAAATGCCATCGGAGCAGATTCGCAAATCGGCCAGGCGCGTCATGCAGCAACACGACTATCGATCTGTACGACGTCGTGTCCTTGAAAACATCCCAAACGACACTGACGCGGACAAGGGGTTTCTGCAGCAGTCACTGCGGTCGATTGGCAACGCCATCGGCGACTTCTTTGAGTGGGTTTTCAGCGGGCTGTTCTCTTCGCGACCACGTCGGGGGGCCAGACCCGCGTCTCCTGCAACGTCACCATCACCCGTTTCGAACTCCAGCGGCGGCAGCTTCAGTTTTGGGGAACTGCTGCTCTACATCGGTCTGGCTGTCTTGATCGGCACCGTGATCTGGCTCATAGCGACGATCCTGAAACACTCCGATGGCAACCGAAGATTGAACAGCGAGGGACTATTCGATGATGAACACCTTTCGGACCTGAGCGTCCCTCCGGGCGAACTGGCCGCGTCGACGTATGAATCAAGAGCGCTGCAAATGGCGGACGCTGAAGATTTTCGAGGAGCGATTCGTGAGTTGTTGATTGGCAGTATGAGCTGGATTGAACGTGCCGGCCTGATTCGCTTTCGTAAAGGCCTGACCAATCGCGATTACGTGCGGGCCGTCTGGCGACAGGAGGAACGGCGCATCGCGTACAATTCCACTGCATTGGAGTTTGAACGTATCTATTTTGGTCGGCGACAGGCAACGCGTGAGATGTATCAGCACTGTCTGCTATCTTTTCAAGGATCCTTCCGTGAAGAAGAAACGACGACTGCAAAGGTCTGACGCGTTCTGGCTGACTGCGGTGGCCCTGCTGGTTCTGCTTCAGTTCTGGTGGGTACCCGGTGATCCCGGATCTCCCGATGACACTTACAGCAACAGCATCGAGGGCAAACGCGGATTTTTTCAGACGCTTGAGGATCTGTCAGCTGCGAATCTGTTTCCGCCTGTTCAACGAGAATCGCGTCAGCTGATTCCGAAGGAGCCGTGCACGCTGGTCATTCTCAGCCCGGATCGATACCCCAATGAACACGAACAGACAGAACTGGCTGATTTTGTGGTTAACGGAGGTACGTTACTGTTCGCACCCAACTGGGCCGATCCCGATTGTTCGATTCCACGATTGAGTATTCAGACCGAATTGTGGAACCTCAATGCCCCGCTTTCTGTTGCATCGCCCGCAACTCCGGCAAAGCGTCCGGCACCAGTCGATGAGGCTGATGTTGAGTCCACGCTTCTCCCAGCCGAGCTTTCGGCCGAAGCACCCGATGCAGCAGTCGTCGAGACTCCGTTAACTGCTCCCGCCACGACTGACACCGACGATAAATCGCCCAACAGGATGCTGGAAGACGCCTTTAAGAAGAATCCTGCATCTCCGCCGCAGTCACGTCCCCAGATCTCGGAAATGTCTGACACGAACGATTTGCGAGACGTCCACAAGTTTCGGGCCAGCAGCCACCTTATCGATGGATCGGTGGCGTGGCAGACGCGAGCAAAGATGGTTACCGGCAACATTGATCCGATCGTTCTGGTGGAAGCCAGCGACCAGACCGTTCAGGCCGGTGCATGGAGCTATGGCAATGGTCTGGTCGTCGTCAGCGCCAGCGCCGACGTATTCTCAAACCGATCGATGCTGGATGAGACACAGGCGGAACTGGCAATTCGACTGGTGGAATATGCTCACGAGCATCATGGCGATCGACCTGGTTCAGCAATGACTCCGGTCATTGTCGGCGAATTTCTTAACGCCAGCGATGCGTATCGTGGCACGGCGGTGCTGATCAGTCCGTCGCTGCGTTCAGGCACCCTGCAATTGATCACCGTCGCCATTCTGGCCGGGTGGTTCGGCTTTCATCGTTTCGGGCCGCCGCAACGCACCAATACATCTCAGCGACGAAGTCTGACCGAAAGTGCCATGGCTGTGGGCAACCTGCACTTTCGCACCAGCAGCGGTGGCGAAGCTGTGCACTGCTACATTGAGTATATGAAAACGCAGCTTCGGAGGAAATTTGGCAGATCGGTGCGTCTTGACGATACAGACGTACTTGCGCTGCGGGCCGGGCTGGAACCCGCCGAAGTGCAGCAGCGGATCGTCAATGCATCTCGCCTTGATGGGGCGAGTACTGTTACGGCATCACAGGCTGCCGCGGCCATCCGTGACCTGTCCGAACTTCTGAATCTTTTGACTGGTAACAGAAAGAAACAGTGAAAATGGAATTGTCTAACGTATCCAGGATTTTTGATTCCGCCATCGAGCAGATCGGCAAGGTTCTTGTCGGCCAGCAGGAACTCGTGGAAGGAGTGCTGATCGCGATGTTCTCAGAAGGCAGCGTACTGATCGAAGGGCCGCCCGGCCTGGGGAAGACGCTGCTGGTGAACGTACTCTCTCGTACTGTTTCATGTGACTTCAATCGGGTGCAGTTTACTCCCGACCTGATGCCGTCTGACCTCACGGGGCACAGCATCTACGACATGAAGGACCAGAGCTTTCGATTTAATCGCGGCCCGGCGTTTACCAATATCCTGCTGGGCGACGAAATCAACAGGTCACCTCCCAAAACTCAGGCATCACTTCTGGAAGTGATGCAGGAGCATCAGGTGACCGTCGACGGCGTCACACATTCACTTGATCGCCCATTTCTGGTGATTGCCACGCAGAACCCCATTGAACACGAGGGCACCTATCCGCTGCCGGAAGCCCAGGTCGACCGCTTCATGTTCAAGCTTCTGGTAGACTACCCAACCGCTGACGACGAAGTGGACATACTTCGTCACTACACGTCGGGCAAAGACCCTCGCCATCTGGACGGTTTCGGATTGGAGGCGGTGCTGAATGCGGAGGGAGTAATTGAGATTCAGGAGGCAGTCAAGCAGGTCATTGTGGAAGAAAAGATCCTTGCGTATATCGTCAGAATCGTTTCGGCATCCCGAGCCTGGAGCTCCGTGACAGTTGGCCCGAGTCCGCGGGCTGGAGTCAACATGCTGATCGCCGCTCGTACACTGGCGGCGTGCCGTGGACGCGACTTCGTCACACCGGACGACATCAAAGAGATCGCCCCGTGGGTCCTGCGACATCGGTTGCGATTACGCCCGGAAGCAGAGATTGAAGGCAGTACGCCGGACGAAACCATTCGCCAGATCATGGACAGCGTCGAGGCACCTCGATCATGATTCCGTCGCGATTGTTGATATGGCTGGCGGTCCTGTTGACAACGCCGTTGCTGCTGGGCGGAGTCACTGATGTGATTCCGGACGGTTTGCCGGGCATCGGGGACGTCGATGTGTCGGGCCGTACCCTGGCTGACCTTGCTTTGCTGCTGAATATCGTGCTGGTGATTGTCGCCGGGGTCGACGTTCTCATCAGTGGTTCTCCTTCTGAGATAGAAGTTCAACGCGAAGTCTCTGATGTCCTGAGCGTGGGGACGCCGAATCCGGCAAGGATAATTCTGCGCAGCAAGTGTCGTCTTCCACTGACCGTATCAGTGCATGATGACCCGGGCGAACTTTGTGAAACGGACAGGCTTCCACAGGATGTGCCGCTCGAGCCATGGAAGGAGAACTCGATCAATTATGTGGTGATGCCGTTGAAACGCGGCGCGACTTCGCTGTTGGCCGTCCATCTTCGATTCTCGACGATGATGGGGCTGTGGACACGGCACGAAATCCGCAAGCTGGTAACGTCCGTAAGAATCTATCCGGACATCCGAGCAGTCTATCGCTACGAACTCATGGCCAGTCGGAACCGTCTGGCGGAAATCGGCGTGCGAATGATGAGAATGCCCGGGCAGGGTCGTGAATTCGAGCGGCTTCGCGAATATCGCTATGGGGATGAAATTCGGCAGGTGGACTGGAAGGCCACCGCCAGACAACGTCAGTTAATCACTCGAGAATTCAACGTCGAACGCAACCAGAACATCGTATTGATGGTCGACTGTGGCCGCTTCATGAGAAACGAAACTGACGGTATTTCCTACCTCGACCAAGCGCTGAATTCGGCCATCATGCTCAGCTACATCGCTCTGGGCCAGGGCGACAATGTTTCATTGATGGCATTTTCCAATCGAATCGAACGATTTGTTCGTCCGGTACGGGGGAAACCGGGGATTCAAAATATTTTGCGGTCGACGTATGACATCCAGGCGAGTGATAAGTCCGCTGATTACAGTCTTGCGCTGGAATACCTTACGACGGTGCAACGCAAACGGGCGCTGGTGATCTTAATCACCTTCGTCACCGACGAAGTTCAGTTGAACGTGATCGGTGAGAGTCTGCAACTGCGTTCTTTGCCGTATCTGCCAATTTGTGTACTGTTGCAGGACGTCGGACTCAGGCAGATGGCCGATCGAATTCCCAGTACGGACCTGGAGGCCTTTCACACGTCGGCGGCCGCACAAATTCTTACCGGGCAGGCTCAACAGGTCTCTCGAATGCGCGAAAACGGAGTCATGATTCTGGATACGCAGCCCAATTTACTGACCGAGCGGTTAATCAACGAATACATGATGGTGAAAACCAGAAACATGATGTAGTTGATAATTGTTTGGACGACCAACCGTGCCTCTTGACAGAGAGAATGGGAGCGGCGTCCACCGATGGCCGCTCGGTCTGTATGTCGGTGTCCTTCCGGCAGACGTGCAACGGCCTGTTTTTGGGTTTTTCTGCAGGGCTTCGATGTGATTCAGCTCGGCTCCCGCGCTGAGAATACGGCGGATGCGTTCAGAACACATCCAGCAAGCCGTCGCCGTAGCGTTTCGGCGTATTCCAGTCGCTCGCAGAGATCCAGAAGCTGGCTTTGTACGGCGGGGCCACCCTCGTATAGATCAACTGCCTTCTCACTGCTGCCGCTCACCAGCAGAGCGTCCGCTAGGTCGCTGCGAAACAAAGCGACGTTCAAATGATCACGCGAACTTGCCGTCTTTCGTGCCGCAAACGGTTCCAGCCGGGCAACCGCCTTCTGGAGGTTGTTGACAGCAGCCGCTGTGTCGCCCAGGCCGAGCTTGACGAGCCCGACCTGCCGTTTCAATCCGGCCTGTTCCTGTACGGCCTGGTCATTCTGTGGAGCTGCCTGCGGCCATTCGTCGCGGTATTCTGCCGCATGGCCCAGCAGGTCAGAAGCTTTTCCGGGCTGCCAGATGTGCCCGTCCGAGATCCAGGTAGGTTCGCGCGAGTCCCTGTTTTACGAACAGTGGATTCTCGTGCAAAGGCAGCGCTTTTTTTTCGTGCCTCCAGAGCCCTTTCGTGCCAGGTAATTGCCTCCAACGGTCCTGACAGACTCATTTCCGCCAAGCCAAGATTACGGAAGGATCTGCCCAAATTCAGATGATGAGTGACTTCCGCTGTTTCCGATTCCGTCTGGGCCAGGCGTTCCAGAATCTCGTGGCTTTCTTCGAACTGCGATTTTGCTTCTTCTGCCTAGCCGATCTCCATATACCCTTCACCTGTCTTCGCATAGCCACGGGCAAGCGCCAGATCCTGTCGATCGTCCCCAACCAGTTCGGAAAGTCGATTGAGGCCCTCGACTGCTGCGCCGAACAGTCGCAGCTTGAATTTTTCCGTGCCGGGAACACTCTTCAGATCCGTACCCGCCCACTCGACAGCGCTGTTGAAAGCCGCAAGTGCGACTGTGCGTTGCTTCAATGCCGAATCGGCATTGCGTTCTGCGAGATCAGCGTTGTCGTTTGCGCGTTCTGCATTGTCCTGCGCTTCCCGCTCTTTCTGCTCGGCGTAGACCTGTTTCTCCACTGCGTCCTCTCGAGCGATCCCTTCCGCTATCGCAGCATTGTTTGCCATGACACCGAACGTCACCGAAAATTTGGTTCCGGCGAGTATTGCCACTGCGACCGTTGCCGTCAGTCCTGCGATCAGTGGCTTGCGACGACACCACCGCCAGGCCCGCTCGGTTCTTCCTACGGGCCGCGCCAGGATTGGAATTCCGTCCAGATAGCGACGAATATCATCGCCCAGCTCCAACGCTGTCCCGTAACGTCGCCCCGTCTCTTTCTGCAGACACTTCAGGCAGATTGTCTCGATGTCGACTGTGACACTGGAGACGAGCTCAGATGGAGTGACAGGCTCGTTCTCCTTCAGCTGCATCAGAGTGTCCATGGTGTTGGCACCCACAAACGGCGCACGTCCGGTAAGCAGAGCATAAAGCATTGCTCCCAGCGCCCAGACATCCGTTTCCCGGCCAATATCCGCCTTTCCCCACGCCTGCTCCGGAGCCATGTAGTGTGGCGTCCCCATGATCGCGCCAGTCTGTGTCTGACTGTCGATATCGTCGCCTTCGATACGTTTAACAAGCCCAAAGTCTGTCACCTTGGGTTCACCTTCTTTGGTCAACAGGACGTTGGCAGGTTTCAGGTCGCGGTGCACGATCCCGGCGTCATGGGCGAAGTGCATGGCTCGGGCAATTTTTTCCATCAGCTTCGCTGCCGTTCGCTCGTTGACAGGCTGACTGTCGCGAAACTCATCCAGCGTCTGCCCCTCGACGAACTCCAGTGAGAAATAGGGCAGTCCGCTTTCCTCGCCAATGTCGTAGATTTTTACGATGTTCGGATGCTGCAATTGAGCGAAGGCCTCCGCCTCGGCACGAAACCTGCCCAGAAGTTCAGCGTCCGCATGAGGCCCGGACAGAATCATCTTCAACGCCACCTCGCGATTCAGCCCCGCTGCCGAGCGCGGTACACGATTCCCATCCCCCCACGGCCAAGTACACTATGAATATCATAGTTTCCGACAGCGGAAGGAATCTCGCTGCCGTCCTCGGCCTTCTGATTCGGCCATGTTGTAATTCTGCCCGACAGCCCCTCTTGATTCATCCCGCCTATGTGAGTCTCTTCGAACGCGTCAATTTCCGTATCGCCAATGAATGTTGCGTCGTCATCTTCGGCACGCGCCTCCGGATCGCGGATCTCCGGAATTGGTTCCGTTGCATCTTCGTGTGAAAAATTGACGACGGTGTGATCGGCGACACTCGACTGTTGCTGTCGCAGTTGCACATCAATTTGTGACAGTGCCTGCCTGAGCGCCGAATCACTCTCGGACGTAATCGCGCCCAAAATCGATTCGGTATTGGCTGCGTCGACATTGCTCAGTAATTCCGACCAGGATCCTGCGTAGTGTGACAACAGAGCAAGCAGATTCTCGGACTCTTCGTTCTTATCGATCATAGCCGATCCTCACCTGATAAATCCGAATCTGCACACAGCGCAAACAGCTCGATCCGTTCTACCATGGCAGCGTGATGCGGAACATATCGCCGGACGATTGATACAGATAATTGCCTGCCATCGGACCAGTCAGGAAGGCGTGGTCATGCAGGATGACGGGGACTGCGCACCGATGTAGCGAAGGTGTCTTCCATGCCGTCGTAGCCATTGAGTGACTGCAGCCATCATGGCTGTCTTCAATCGGAATCCCGACAGGCAGCGATACAGTTTTCCGGGTAATGCTTACCTCGATGTTCCACACATTGATGCCGGACGCCACGGCAGTGTACAAACGCACAGTGCGCGGACTTCTGACGATGTATCTCCCCCCCCAGTTCGTCATACCTCCTGTCGCCAACAGCAGTGGTGAAAGAAGTTCGTCGGGGGGACACGTGACAAACGATTCTCCACGTGGGAAAACATTCGTCGCGGCCACAGGTCAGCGCGAAATTTCGTACGCTGTTCACGAATTACTGGAAGAAGAACAAGCGGAGCAAATGCAACTCGCAGTTCTGGTGTCCAATCTAGGACTCTGCCAAAATTGCATCCTCGCCAACAATGTGGCGTATATGCTTAAGGGCGTGTCTGTTCGGCATTCGAGTACAAAGCCGTGCCGCCGACGCATTCAATAACACATCACAGAGCGTTCAACGCCACGCGAATCAGATGCCCCACGACAGTCGCCAAGGAAATGCGACAGAGAGGGCACCGTTGTTCATCCGACGATCTCGGTGCCAACACCCGTGTCTGAGTAAATCTCAAGCAGGACAGAATGGGGCATGGCAGCGTCAACGATGTGTACCTTGCGAACTCCGGCATCCAGAGCATCGAGCGCGGCTTCAACTTTCGGCACCATGCCGCCCGAAATCGTGCCACACTGGATCAATTCGCGCACCTTTACGGCATCGACGTGAGACAGTCGTGACGCAGGATTTTCAACGTCGGTCAAAATTCCAGGGATATCACTCAGGAAGATCAGTTTTTCAACGTTCAGTTCCCTGGCCACAGCAGCAGCAGCGGTATCTGCGTTGACGTTCAGTCGGTGACCGTTTTCGTCCAGTGCAATACAGGGAATAACGGGAATCGTTCCTGTGGAACAGACGCGTGACAACAATTCGTTATTGATCTGAGTGACGTGTCCCACGTGGCCAAGGTCGATGGCCACACCGGATGAATCCGTCAGCTCCAACCTTTCTGCAATCAAAGCGTTTTCTGAATGAAAGTGCAATGCCGTAGCTGTTGCCCCGTGCCGTTGCAACGATTCCACGATCCCCGGCGAGATCTGGGTCACGAGGACTTCTGACGCGATCTTCAGGGTCTGTGGATCTGTGTAGCGACGTCCTTCAACGAACCGTGGCTCAATACCCGCTTCGGTCATGGCCGCACTGATCGCTTTGCCGCCCCCGTGGACAATGACCGGTCGCATACCGACAGCTGACATAAACACAACATCGGTGAGCAAACTGCTGACAGCGTCCGGCTGATCGAGAGTGCTGCCCCCTAGCTTAATGACGACATATCTTCCCTTAAATCGCTGAATCCAGCCGAGGGCCTCGATTAGAACTTTTGCTTTTCGAATGGCTTCCTGCATGTGGCCTCAGATTTGGGTGGACGCGGATCTTGTTCCTGTTGCCATTGGACAACGGTGCAGCGGCATTCTGAAGAGAACTCGACGAGCTCGAAACCCTCAGGGCTGCAAGAATCCGAATTCCAACCATTCCGGCGAAATGAAACCATGCTCGGTCGTAACACTGACGCCGATCCACTGTCCGGTGCCGCCTGTCATTCGCGGCAAAGCATCGCTTCTGTTCACCGAGGTCAGCGGACCGGCCATGGCTTCATGCCGAAACTCACCCCTTGCGCATCATGTGACTATCATTCGCGTTTCCGCAGCGACTGCGAACCTGACTACGTCACGCAGTTGGGTAGCGGCACAGAGCCGTCCAGCGTTATCGTCTGCGGGTTTGGGGGAAAGTCACGTTCAAGGACTTCCTTCCGTACGATTCGAATGGAACGCGGCGCGTCAAAAGACAGACGAACACGCCCACCTTTGACCTCCGCAACCGTTACGAAAATATCGTCATCGATCTGGATCGATTCTCCGGTCTTCCGACTTAATACCAGCATCCTGCAACTCCTCGCCTGATCCGTGCGTCCTTACGAAATTGAGACTAATAGGTAACTAAAAGCCAACACTTCACATCATGGCACTGCAAAAACCGCCCCAATAACCGGCAGAATCCGCAGGTCCACTTAAGGGTAATACGCTTCGAGAGGCTGTTTCCTTTCATTTTCATGCCCGAAAATATGCAGAATATCTGAAATGGCCGGGCACAGTACCTCGTGCATCAGCAGCAGTATCCCGCAGATGTGCCAATAAGGACTATCTCTTCGCCCTTTTTGCACGTTCCGGCTACAACCGTGCAGGTAACGACATTGGCCTGACCGGAACCGCCCCGGTGCTCCCGAATATGGCACCTGAGGCTATTTGCGAAGCATGAGTCGCCGTCAGTCCGGCGTGCGGTGTTCCGTAATTTGGCGTGCGATGTCGTCGACCATGCGCGAAAACCACGGCTGACGATTCCAGCAACCGTGGTTCCCATCTCTGTAGGTCATTAGCCCCGTCGGAATCGCCATTTTACTCAAGCGTGCACGTGACATCGCATTTCTGGCGGGATTGTCATGTTCACCAGTCATGAAGAATATCGGGCTGGTGTTTTCTGAAATGTGTGCATGGGCGTCTGCCAGTTTGTAAAGCTCAGGGGCCACATCAATCGACCTCCCAAGCCACTGCGTAGCGTTCGAGGTCTGCCCGTTTCCTGATCTGGTTGCGACACTTCCCGTTGCGATCTGCATCGGACCGGCCATAACAAATGCAAGGTGCAGCCTTGAAGACTGATCTGAATTGCCCCCGTCACCCTGTAGTTTGGGGTCGTCCCAGCCGCTGGCCATCAACCCCACCAGGTGACCGCCGGCCGAACCACCGACGGCGGAAATTCGATCGGGATCGATCTTGTATTCCGCGGCACTGGCCCGCAGAAAGCGTACGGCGGCATTGCAGTCGTGAACAGCCGCTGGGAAAATCGCTTCTCCTCCCAGTCGATATTCGATGGCGGCAGTGACAAACCCACGTCTGGCAAGTTCAAGCGCCAGGGCACGAAATTTTGTCTTGTCGCCATTCAGCCAACCGCCGCCGTGTACCACAACGACGGCCGGTCGATTAGCTGTTTCCGGCCGGGGGACGAACACGTCTGCCAGCAGTTTGCGATGTCCGAACTGTGCAAAGACCACGTTCAGGTGTTCGTGAACGTTGTCGGGAAGGGTGGTCGACGGCACGGACCGCCCTCGAGACAGATTAACATCGATCGCCGGCTGCGGAGCACCCCCGGAGATCCGCATTCGCTGCCGATAAAGACCTCCAAAGCCAGTGATGTAAAGAGTCCGCATATCCCCATCGCCGAACGTGCAGTTAATCGGGCGAGTCGGACAGGAAATTCGGTCCAGCAGCTGTCCATCCGGCGCCCAGATCCAGACATCCGTGGCGCCTGCACAGTAGACGTTTCCCGCGCGGTCGATGGTCATGCCGTCGGCACCCAGCGCCTCGCCATCGTCCATCGCTGCGAACTCAGACGGAGCACCCAGCTGTCCAGGCTCTGTAACAGGAAAGGCAATGATCTTTTTCGGGCGATAGGCGGCCACATACAGAGTACGGTTGTCGGGCGATATGGTGATCCCATTGGGGGTCACGGCCGCATCCGTGGCGATCATCGATTTACCTTCAGCGGAAATATAGACCACCTGGTTCTGGCCGGTGAGTGTCAGGTAAACTCCGCCACGCTGGTCGACCACCAGATCGTTGGGACGTTTGCGAGGATTGTCGCTGCTGTCGAGAACTGCAACAGATTTCGGACCACCCGAAATATCATTTCCTGCAAAGGCTTCGATTCGTGCCGCGGAGTTGTTGGAAACGAACAAACGCCCGTGGCTGAATAATGATGCGCTGTACCGGTGTTTCCCCTTGTGCACGACGCTCCACGCGTTCTCTCTGGGACGAAAGCGTTTGATCACGGACTGCTTCACATCAGGCACATACAACGTGGAAACTCCGTCCCACGCCGGGCCGTCCGCCAGACCAAACTCATCGTTGATCAGTTCCAGTTGCTGAGTCCGGTGCACTGGAGATGTCGGGGAATCCGCCTGCACGGTTGGCGACCCGCTGACACAGCACAGGCACGCAATCGCGACCATCACGTGGTCGCAGAACACGGTCATGACGAGTCTTATTTGACGCAACAGGGAACGTGTCAATTGTGTAAACGGTACCATTATTCACCAGGCCCTTTGACGGGGAGTTTAGCCTTGGTGCCCGCATGTTCACGAACACTTCCACGGGCAACGGAATCCTCCGCATCATAGAGGCACGGGGGTTCGATTCGCCACACCTCCATTCCGAATGATGCGGGCGGATTCACTGAGGCATCTCAGCTATTTTCTATCCAGCGCGCACAGTCCGACAATCGAAAGTGCGATTCCGGCAACCATTGGCAGCGACAATGGTTCAGCGAACATCAGGACGGCGCCAATGGCACATATCGCATTTTGTGACGCATTAATGAGGTTAACCTGTGTTACGTTCGCCAGTTTCAACGCGTGACTGATGCTGAAGAAGGCGATGCAATTGAAGCCGCCGGCGGTCAGCATCATTTGCCACTCCGACACTGTAATGTCAAGCAGGCGTTCGGCGCCGAGCATCGAGGCGCCAAGTATTCCCAGCAGGATTGCCCCCGTTGAGCTGTAAACGATCAACATCGATTCGATGGGAAGTTTTCTCCGACCGATGCTGCGGATCACAACGCCGTTGATTCCATACGACACACCTGAAACAACGGCCACGAGAATCCCCAGACAGATACTTCCTGTCACCAGCGTTGTCGGAGTCGCTGTCTCAGTGTCGGTATTAAGCGTCGCGGCCCAGGAAAGCAGGATAATGGCGACGGTCATGATGGCGATGGACAGGTACGTTCGAGCAGAAACGTGATCACCTAGAAAACTTCGCCCGAGCAATGCCCCCGCACAGATGATGAACGCGAAGACCAACGGAACGGCGATGGCCAATCCGATGTGTCCCAGAGCGACCTGAAAACCCAGGTTGCCACCAAACTGCATCACCAGCGCCGCAATGAACAGCATGGGAAGCATTTCGGTCGACGGGAACAGCAACTCGCCGCGACGCGACCGCCTTGTCAGCAGGACGGTGGCCACCACAACTGTTGGCACGGCTTTCATCGCTGAAACC
>JAQWLN010000097.1 GCA_029247265.1 Fuerstiella sp. | reverse complement strand
ATGCCTGCAAACCCTGCACGTCAGCTCACGTGGCAAAGGCGCGTCAACTGGACATCAGTGACGAAGCGATCTACGAAGCAATTCAATGTGCCGCAACGATGATCTCAGGAACACAGTTTCTGCGTTCCATCGGCGTCGCCTAAATCAGCCCGTTCCGGAAAGTTTACAGATGTGAGTGGCTTCATTTCGTACTGTCTGCATTCTTGCAGCGACCAGCAGGAGCGGCCCAACACATTCCGAGCGTCAGCTCGACTAAAGCAACTTACCTTTTGTCGTGCACGGCACTGGCTCGTGGGAGTAACGAATCTGCAATCAAAACGCGTCATTCGCGGCCACAAGTCAGCGTGAAACGCTGTAAAGTGTCGAAGACGGATCAGGGAATTCCCATCAGCGGTTTGATGAACAGATACGTGCCGGCCGTCAGAATGGGCACGCCGACAAGGTTCAGATAAATTCCGTAGCAGACCATGTCGCGCACTTTCAGTCTTCCGGAACCAAAGACGATAGCATTCGGTGGTGTGGCGATGGGCAGCATGAACGCGCAACTGGCCGCCAATGTGGCCGGCACCAGCAGCAGTCGAGGGTCAACTTTCAGGGCCACGCAGATTGCGGCTAAGGTCGGCGTCAGAGCGCTGACCGTCGCAATATTGCTGCTGAATTCTGTCAGAAACGTGACCAGCAGACAGACGGTGGCGATCACCAGCCACATAGGCATTTGCTGTAACGGTCCCTGCAGCACCTGGCCCAGCCATTCAGAAAGTTCTGTTGTTCTGAAGGCGCCGGCCAGTGCAAAGCCGCCGCCAAACAGCAACATGATGTCCCACGGCAGTTTCGACGCGGTGCTCCAGTTCATCAGAGGAACACTTCTGCCGTCGTCTGTTTTCGTGCCGGACGGGATACAGAACAGCAGCACGGCCATCAGCATGGCGACTGTGGAATCGTTAACAAAACTGCCGGCGTTATCCGTCAGTTGATCGGCCGTCATTGACGTACCGAGAAGACTGAACCAGGCTTCCGAAAGCAATGACCACCCGGGGATCACGGTGGCACCGATCTCCAGTTTTTGACGAAACACCCACAGAATTGCTGTGGCTGCAAAGACAATCAACATTCTTCGTTCTGCGGTGGACGCACGCCCCAGACTTTGCAGCCGCGTTCTCAGTTCCGCGCGAAGTGCCCCATCGTGTTGTGTTGCCTTTGGTAAGCCCCATGTCAGAACCACCCAGGCGACACACATGTACACGGCACCGATCGGCAGAATGGCAATCATCCATTGTGCAAACGAAATCCGGGGAGCATTCGGAAACAGGTCGTTGTATATCCCTATCGCCTGATTATTGGTGGGTGTACCGACAATCGTCGTCAATCCGCCGATGCTGGCGGAGTAGGCGATCGCCAATAACAGCGGCACGGCCAGTTTCTCTGAAATTAATCCCACAGCACTGTCGGACGTACGATTCGAGGAATCAGCAGTCTGTTCATCGTCGAGTGTCTTCAGTAGTGCGATTGCGATCGGCAGCATCAGCAATGTCGATGCCGTGTTGCTGATCCACATGGACAGGCCCCCGGTAGCGATCAGAAATCCCAGTACCAGACGCCTCGGGCTGACTCCTACAACGTTCACGATATTCAGTGCAATGCGGCGGTGCAGATTCCAGCGTTCAATGCCCAGCGCGATGACGAACCCACCGAGATACAGAAACACCTTATCGTTGATATACGCCTGACTGACGTCTTTGGCGGACTGAATCCCCAGTAACGGAAACAGGGCCAGCGGCAGAAGGCTTGTGGCCGCCAGCGGAATTGCCTGAGTCACCCACAGGCCGGCCATCAGAATTGTGGCGGCGATCAGTCGCTGCCCTTCCGGTTTCATACCCGGTGGCAGCGGCAGAAGCAGAACCAACGCGCTGCACGAAACGATGGCGATGACCACGGACCGCATAACACCGGGTGGGGAGGAGGAGGCTTCAGACATAGTTACGCGGATTTCTCGCTGGTCGGTACCTGCCACGGTGCACGGTACTGGATATTTCTCAGCATCTTGTCTGCCTTTACGTCGCCACGTACGACCTCGTCAACCGGGTCCCATTGCAGTGGTGTCTGCAGTGCGTGTGACACGTAGCCCAGGTGGCCTGGCGTGATTGAACGATGTCCAATCTCAGCCGGTGCGATGCACTCACCGCGAGTGCGGACGTTTTCCAGAAAATTGGCAGCGTGACTGCCGGATGCTGCTATGCGAAAAGACCCCGGTCGAAAGTCGTTTGACAGCCAGCGTTTGTCAGAGGCTTCTATTTTGCCTCGACGAGCATACACCCAGCCTTCGCTGCCAATGACTTTCAGTCCCTGCGCGTTGTGGCTGGAAACGGTTGACGTGATCCCACCAGCGTACTCACAACGAATTGTGTACTGTTGAGGCGTGTTGTAGACCTCTGTGTCGGGAAACGACCAGTTGACAGCTTCCACTTTAGTCGGCCCGGTTCGTTCCGCCCCGATGGCCCAGTGAGCGATGTCGTTGTGATGCCCGATCCAGTCCATCAACACTCCACCACCATAAGCGCGATGCCCGCGCCACCAGCGATGATGACGTGCCTGCATCAGCGGCAGAACTTCTGAGGGGCCGCACCAGAATTCGTAATCCAGGCCATCGCGTGGTTCAACAACTCTGGTACTTCCCATGGCCTTGTCATACCCCGGCGGAAGACCGACTTCAACGGACGTGACATCTCCCAGCACCCCGTTACGAGCCAGTTCCACGACCTTCTGAAACAGTCGGTCCGATCGCTGCTGCGACCCCGTCTGAAAGACGGCGTTCTGACGCCTGACTTCCGATACGATCGCCTGACCTTCGGCGAACAGGTGCGTCACTGGTTTTTCACAGTAGACATCCTTACCCGCCTGCAACGCGGCGAATGTGCAGGCCGCGTGCCAGTGATCCGGCGTCGCAATAACGACCGCGTCAATGTCCTTTCGGGCAACCAGTTCACGGTAGTCGGTATACACCTGCAGGCCGTTGTGTGCGGCCTCGGACTTTGCTGAAGCGTAGGCTTTGCTGATGTGTCGTTCTGCAGGGCCACAGCCGAAATCTTTTCCCTTACCCCAAGGTTGGTCACGATGGTGATGACGATCGACATCGCAGACGGCCACAATCTGGCAATCGGGAAGCTTAAGAAAGTCATCAATCAGATTGAATCCGCGCGAACCAAGCCCGACAACCCCGATGCTGATTCTCTCGGATGCAGTTGGCCGTTTGTCTTGCGCCAGCACCACAGTGGGTCCGACGGAAAGAATTCCGGCAGAAAGGAAGCCAAAACTTCGGCGAGAAACAGCAGACGAATCCTGATTGGTATTCACACGGTTCTCCTGACCTGATTCGTTTGACAGGGCAACGCCCGTACCAACGCATATCGGTTACATATTAATAGCAACCCGGGGAACAGTCGACTCGCCCGGCGGATCTCGCACGGCAGTAGCAGAAAGAGTGCTCAGCATCATCTGTGACAGGGGCCAAAGTGTGGTCTCAAAACCACTGAAGACAAGCACCGCGTTCAAGCGAGTGAATGAATATCGCCTGGAAAACCAAGTGAAAATCCACTTGCTGGCGCTGCGTGCTGGTATTGAAACCGGCGGCAATCAAAAACGCCACTGTGCTGACTGAAAACAAAGTGTCTCAGTCGACCGCACCCCCTGCAGGCTGATATCAGCGATCCGAAAACACAAACACGGACTCGCATGCATGGGCGAGTCCGTGTGGTGTAAGTTACGAATGCGTTGTCAGAAACGACGAGCCACGACCACCATCAACTTCCGGCGGCAGCGGCTGCACCGCCGCCACCAGCGCCAAGACGTGGTGATGGAACTGACGCATTGTACAGGTCGTTGATAATCTTCACTTCGCTGGCGGGGCGGGAATAATCGCGGCCCTTTCTCAGCACAACCGGTACGACTTCGGTGCCGCCGGTCAATTCAGCGATGACCTGCTGCACGTTGGCAATTCGAGCATTATCGACTTCAGCATTGTGTGATGCCTGAACGTAAACCGTGCGGCGAGACATCGGGGCTACCTCAAGAATGTCCGTGACATGCAGGCGCCCGGGAACACTCATCTGCTGATCCTGTTCGAAGTGTCGATCGTAGAGTGTTGTTTCCTGCTGCCAGTCGAGGTCGGTCTGCACACCAATGATGTTGCGCATGTATTCGCAGTCTTGGCAAATATACGGCAGAGGCCAATAGTGAGCCAAATGATAGGTGTGCGTGAACTGCTGACGCTCGCCAGTGGGACGAGGTCGGACAGGCTAGGTCTTACCCTTGTGGCATACCTGCCGCACGCCGGGTGGCTGTTCAGCTTTCTTTGCCCACCATTCGGCAGATCCCGGGTATCCTCCGCTGCCAGGGTCAACAACCGGAAATCCCCCGGTCGCACATCCACAAACAGCAGTTAAGGCTGTCAGCAGCAATGAAAGATGGGGTGTCTTCATAACGTTCGTCCATGAATCATGGAGAAGGCCGCGGCATCGACGGTGTCGCAGGGAAACTGAACCTGCACGAAGATGACACATCTTCTTCGTTGCCGGAAAACCGGCCAGGTCGAACCAGCCATTCAACACGAATCCATTTTGTGGCGGACTTCCTCGGCCACACGCCGTCGCTGACAGCAATAGTCTGCCCAGCTTGCCCAACAGGAATTCATGGAATATCCCGAATACCATGCCCGATTTGACTCAACAGCCGCTCCGATGAGCCTATGATTTGCAGGAATTTCGGCGAATTCTGCGCCTTCCAGACAACATCAATACCATTCTTTTTCCCGTTCCACGACAAAAGTCACCCGCACACCATTCCGCAACAGCGTGTGGCCACGGATCAAACACACGAGTTCCCCCTGTCCAGCTGTATCTGGTGACCGGCAGTGACGTTCCCCCGAATACAGCGAATTTCGCTGACTCACGTCCGCGGTATCCGCGTTTTGATAACAGAATGGCTGCCTCCGCGAGCCAGACTGGTTCCATCAATTTGTTAACTGCTCCAAACGGGCTTCGAATCCGTGTATTGCAGCGGTCCACGAAATCATCCCATGATCTTTTTGCTCGATAACTACGATTCCTTTACCTACAACCTGGTGCAGCGGATTGGCGAAATCGATCCTGATGCAGAAATTCACGTTGAACGCAACGATTGCATTTCCATCGATAAAATTGCCGACCTTGCACCGGAGCGCATCATTATCTCGCCTGGTCCGTGTACACCTGCAGAAGCGGGAATCTCACGCGAGGTGATCGCACATTTCGGTCCGACCGTGCCTGTCCTTGGCGTTTGTCTTGGGCACCAGTGTCTTGCCGAGGTTTACGGAGCTCAGGTCGTTCGCGCCGACCGACTGATGCACGGCAAAACTTCAGAGGTTCACCACAACAACACCGGCGTCTTTACAGGACTGTCCAACCCATTCACCGCAACCCGCTACCACAGTCTGATTGTCCCCCGGGACACAGTGCCGGACTGCCTGGAAGTCACAGCCTGGGTTGACGACGACGGCCAATCCTTCGAAGTGATGGGGCTGCAGCACAAGGACTTTCCCGTACACGGAGTGCAATTCCATCCGGAAAGCTTTCTGACCGGGGAAGGATACGACCTGCTGAGGAATTTTCTGCAAATCACATGAACAGCGGTGCTGATGATGCGTTCGCTGGCATTCTGTAAAAGGCAGACGAGAAGCCCGATGATCAATCAACGAGACTGACGGCCCCCGAATCACCCGAACTGCCGGTACGCGCCGGGTCTTCCGACAAACACGAACAGGTGCTTTGAATTCACGATGGCGGGCTCGCTACAATCAGCGGCGAACCTGCCTGCCATTGTCAGATTTGTATCGCGGCCGGCTTGCTCCTGAACTTTGCATTGGAAAGAGAATTGATGCCCGCCCCCATTCGAGTTGCCGTAACAGGTGCTGCAGGCCAGATCGGCTACTCGCTGCTGTATAGAATTGCTTCAGGCCAGGTGTTCGGGCCGGACCAGCCTGTCATCCTGCATCTTGTCGAGATTCCGCCTGCCATGTCCGCCCTGGACGGCGTTCACATGGAACTGGATGACTGTGCGTTTCCGACACTGGCTGGTGTTGTCAAAGCCGACAGCGATCACCTGAACGACGGATTTGCAGACTGCAACTGGGTACTGTGCGTAGGTAGCATTCCTCGTGGCAAGGGCATGGAACGCGGCGATCTGATCAAGATCAACGGACCAATCTTCACCAGTACTGGAAAAGCCATTTCAGATTCTGCTGCTTCTGATGTTCGGGTTCTGGTGGTCGGCAACCCGTGCAACACCAACTGCCTGATTGCGATGAACAACGCGCCTGACGTGCCAAACGATCGCTGGTATGCCATGACCATGCTGGATCAGAATCGAGCGGTTTCGCAATTGGCTCAGAAGTCAGGGCAACCGGTCACTGCAGTGTCCAACATGACAATCTGGGGCAACCATTCAGCGACTCAGTATCCCGATTTCTACAACGCGAAGATCGGCGGCAAACCGGCGGCCGAAGTGATTAACGACGAAGCGTGGCTGCAGAACGATTTCATATCAACAGTGCAGAAACGTGGCGCCGCCATTATCCAGGCTCGTGGAGCCTCCAGTGCCGCCTCAGCGGCGAACGCCATCATCGACAACGTGAAGGCCGTCCATAACCCCACTGCCGCGGGAGCAACCTTTAGCGCCGCAATCTGCAGCGACGGCAGTTACGGCGTCGACGAAGGATTGATCAGCAGCTTTCCTGTCACCAGCGATGGCTCAAAATGGTCCATCGCGCAGGGACTGCAGCACAACGATTTCGCTCAGGCGAAACTTGATGCAACGGTTGCTGAACTTCGCCAGGAGCGAGACACCGTGAAAGATCTGCTGGGATAATCAGCAATCAACAGCTGTCAGTACCAGACAAAGAAAGCCCGGCATTCACAGGAATGCCGGGCTTCTTTCATGCTTCAGCAATCGTCACACGGTATGACTTGTGTGCCACTGGCTCCGCCGGTGCGTCCCGCGACCGGACTCAGCATGAATACACCGGTACAGCAAACCGGACATGACCAAACCAAGTCTTACTTCGAAGCTTCAGCAGCAGCTTTGGCAGCCACTTCCTGAGCAGCCGACAACTTTGGATTCGGTGCCGAGGCTCCTTCAACATCGCCTCGAATCCACTTTACCCCGGCCGTCACGGACTTCAGGAATCGTTCGTCGGCCCATGTTGATGGGTTGTGGCCCAGGTTGTTGACGTAGACTCGGCCTTCGCCATACGACTTCACCCAGGCGACGGGCACATGGTACGGCTCAGATGGTTTGCAGCGCGACATGTCCAGACTCATCAGTACGCGCACCTTTTTCGGCTGCCAGTTCTTATAGCGATAAATTTCGTCCTTGATCTGAAACTCTTTGCCAAACGGTTTCATGGTCGGGTGACCTGGTTCGTGAACATTGATCGTGACGGTCGTGCCCGCCCCCCATGGGTGCCCGTTGAAACTGCCGCCAATCATGTCCCAGTACGGCTGGTGTTCTTTGTAGGTGTCGGTCGCGGAATGAAATCCGATAAAGCCATGCCCTTTCTGCTGCAGCCATTCATTCAGAAAGTACTCCATATCCGCATCTGCAACCGGCAACATGCCTGTTGTGTAAAACATGACAACGTCATATTTCTGCAGATTCTCTTTGGTGAAATCAGCTGCACAGTCCTGAGTACAGTCGACGGTAAACAACTCTGTACTCTTCCCCAGTTGAATCATCGCGACTTCCGCCGGTGCAAGATCCTTCTCTTTACGATTCACCGACCCGTGTTTGTACCCGGCACTTTGGGTGACCATCAGAATACGCGACTTTTCTGCGCCGGAAACCGATCCGGGAAGCACAAGACATGCAAGGGACAGAACTGTCAGAACATTTCTAAGCATTGAGTAAACTCCGAATTGTTGTTGATATTTTCGCGGCCGATAAATGCGACCAGTACAGGTAAATTCATTTCCATCTCACGTGGTACGATCCACACGAGACAGGGCTATTTCGACTTCGCCGGAAGTTCTTTGATCCAGACGTTGCGAAACTGCACCAGACTTGAGGCCGGCTTGAAACTACCATCCTTATTCACGCCACCGTGATGCTGCAGTGCGATCCGTCCACGTTCGGGCACGTCCGGCAGTTGAGCATTTTCCAGTACCATGTGATTGTTCAAGATGACGGTCAGCCGATCCTGAACCATGATAATCACAAACTGATTCCACTCGCCCACAGGCTTGTCCGCGTTAATTCGGGGTGTCACGCCCGCTCGAACTTCCGCGGATGTGGTCTTGTTGTTGCGGTAGCCGTAGACTTCGCCCGACCCAACCGGCCAACACCAGATATTCAACTGAGCTTTACCGACACCACGGACGAAGATCCCGGAATCTGCGTTGAGTGATTTGATTGTCAGAGTCTTGCCGTTGGCATCTGTCAGATAGCTACCATCCTGCAGGACAATCGGCACGTTGTAGAAACCGCTGGTCTGCTTCAGACGCCAGTCGATTTTCATAATGAAGTCGCCGTACTCCTGTTCGGTCCACAGGTTCCTGTCGCCCTTCGCTTCTGACTGAGCGTCGTAGTCAATAACGCCATCGACAACCTTCCAATGGCCGTTGTCGCCTTCCGGGGTCGTCCATCCGGTCAGATCATTTCCGTTGAACAGCGAAACAAAACCATCTTCAAGTTCACCATCCGCCAGCAGAGGTACCGTGCAGAGGGAAAAAACCGCGAGCGCAGTTGAAGTACGGAAAGTGGTCATCAGGTGGGACTCCGGCAAGGAAAGAGATTCAGTGGAATGTCGATATTAATGCCAGAACGCCACCGCCGCCAGAACCGCGGCGAATTTCCAACGCCTTCAGTGGTTTTATTCTTAGCTGACGTCCCGGGGGCAACATTCAATCCCACCACCACGATACCAATGCATCGTCTGACAGAATCTGCGGCGTTCTTTCTGCGGGCAGAACATTGGTCCGGCGGATGATACGCTCAGGGACGATCGTGACTCCACCACCCGTGACGCCAAGCAGCAGGCTGCGGCTGACAGACTTAACGTTGACCAGCGACGGAACCTCCATTGGCACAGTGTATTGCTGCACAGGGAATGCCTTTTCGTCCAGCAAAAGTGTCGGTTCCCAGCCGACGGCACTCTGCAGATCGTTGCTCCTGATCAGGGCGCAGGCGACGGCCAGGTCAAACAGGTTCTGAATGCCGGCAAAGCTCGGTACCTGCTGACACAACGCCTCCATGTGTTTGTTGAACTGCAGAGTGTATTTCTCAGCAGTGATTTCCGTAAACGCGGCGTCCGACCGATTGCCTTGCGCATCAACCAGTTCATCCTGAGAAAGCAACTGTAGTCGCGGTCCTGAAATGTGAAAGACGTGACCGTCCGCAGACTGTTCAATCACTTCGTAACGCGGCGCGAACCACCAGCGGCGCATCGTATTGCCACCGGGCCTGGCCATGTCCAGGTAACTACGAAAACCGCGAATGCGAGGACGGTCCAGTCCCAGCGCTATACGCTTCATCTGATAGTCGGCTTCAACAGCGGTGACGGCGGCGTGACACGACTGCGGCAGCCCGAAGATTGTGACGTTCCAGTTCCCCAGCACTTTGGCCATTTGATAGAACCGCTGCCGCGCCACATTCAGGCTGGCCGGTGAACTGTTGGCGTTGTTCCATGCCTGCGCGTTCGCCAGACGTGATGGTTCAGGATCAAACGAACACCCCAGAGTCTGCCGCATACTGGACAGACGCAGCATCACCAGCAGGTCATCCAGGGTCAGTATCGGCCGACCGGTTTCCACACCGACGACTCGCCCGTCCTGCAGCGGTGCAAAACCTTCGGCCGGGCCGGCGATCACCAGGTCACCGGTTTCGGGCACAGCAAAGACGTATTGCAGTTGGGTGATACCGGCCAGGTATCGCAGTTTGGGATCAATCTCTTTTCCGGGGTCGACGGCTGCCTGAAGCTCCTGCTCAAGCCTAACCAGCGACACCTTCCGTAGTTCGCTGGCTGTTGCCATTTCGGTAGGCAATTCCTGACCAGCCAGCGCCTTCAGTCGCTTCTGTTCCAGAGCCGGATTGATGCGTCTGGCCTGAGGCGAACCGATCACACCGTCCGCGTTAATCAGAATTCCACCCGGAAACTGATTATTCTGTCCCTGGTTGTTCTGCCCCTGATTGTTGTTCTGAGCGAAGCACCAGTTGCACAGCACCAGAACTGCAGTCATCGACCTTAAGATGTCGGACATGTCAACGGCTCCTGTTTCTGAGTGATAGCGCGATATGTGGCCTGCGGCATCCTGAACGATATTGTCATCAAAGCTTGGCTACAGCGCATTACGCTGAGTCATCGCCGCGAAAAACGGCTGACGGTTCGTACAATACCTAACGAAAGACCGGGGATCGCATCGTGAGAAAACCGTCCATTTCGTTTCAGGAAACTCAATCAGTTCACTGCGTCTGCTTCGTTACAGCGTTTTACGCTGACTTGTGACCGTGAACAACGCTCTTTGGTTGCAGTTCCGTTACTACCACGAGCCCGTACCGTTCACGACAAAAAGTAGGTTGCCCTGGCGGACCGCTCGCGTCGCAAGGAACGTCGACATGTATCTGGAAACAGGGTCGTTGTCCGATTCTTCATATCCGTCTTCATACAGTCCCGTCAGCGTGAAACCAGCGTTCGTCTGCCCACCAATCTGGTCTTCCAAAGTGTGTCCGAATTCCAGTGGTCGTTCGGCATCGACGATTTCACGGACATGTGATTCGTCAAGGTGATCCAGATCAGAATAGGGCAGCCGGTAACGCACCTCCATGTTTCCGTTTTCTTTCCGCTCGTCATCAAACAGATAGCGAACCGGATTTACGAATCCGGCCAGCAGCACGCCACCGGGCCTCAGCACGCGGTGACACTCCTGCCAGACAGGAATGACATTTGGCACGAAGCAGTTTGAACAGGGGTGAAAGATCAGACCAAATGCGTCGTCCGGAAAACGTGCCAGGTCGGCCATGTTGCCTTCCTTAGTTTGAATCTTTAGCCCATCCCGCTGTGCGACATAATGGTCCTGCTCAATCTGTTTCGGTGAGTTATCGAACACCGTAACGTTCGCTCCGGCCGCCGCCAGTATGGGAGCCTGCTGACCGCCAGCAGACGCCAGGCAAAGAGTCGACAGGCCGCCAAGATCAGGAAACCATTCCATTGGCACGGGCTTCCGTGGCGTCAGCAGAATTTCAAACCTGCCGTCACGGGCATCGTTGACGGCCTTTGTGCTGACGGCCTGTGTCCAACGATTGCCGTCGTCTACGTTTCGATCCCATGCCGTGCGGTTATGCGAACGTACGTCCATCGTTGAACCTCATGCACTTTCGCCAGTCGGGCTATGATTGTCCCAATGGTCGTCGCCCCGGTCCTGAGTCTTTGCCTTCGCCTAGATCCTTCCGCATTTCATCTGCGTGGTGCTTCAGACGCTTAACGATCTCGGGATGGGTGTCCGCCAGATTTGTTGTTTCACCGATATCGCTTTCCAGATCAAACAGCGACAGTTCCAGGTTCTTTCGCTGGCCTTTGCCAGGAATACCGCCTGTGCCAGGATTCGGCGAGTTATACGTCTGGGGAAACATCAACTTCCATTTGCCACTGCGCACGGCCATCAGGCGGTTGCCGCCATCGTAGTGATAGAAAACGTCATGCGGTGTCGTTGCACCGGGCTTGCCGAACATCAGGTCTGAGATATTTTTTCCGTCAATCGTTCGTTCGGGCAGGTCTGCACCCGCGATACCGGCAAACGTCGGCAGCAGATCGATTGTTCCAACAACTTCGCCCGAAACTTTTCCGGCAGGAATTCTGCCCGGCCAGCGCATCAGACACGGAACTCGAAAACCACCCTCAAAATTGGTCCCTTTGCCTTCCCGCAGCGGTTTTGCAGAACCGCCATGATCTCCGTACGACAGCCATGGTCCGTTGTCCGACGTGAACACGACACACGTGTTTTCGTCGATGCCGTTCTTCTTTAACGAAGAAAATATCTGACCGACGCCCCAGTCGATTTCACTGATCACGTCACCGAACAGTCCTCGTTCTGTCTTGCCTTCGAACTTATCCGACACGAACAACGGCACGTGAGGCTGTGGGCTGGGCAGATAAATGAAAAACGGTTCGTCGCGGTGTTCACCAATAAACTTCACGGCTCGATTGAACAGGTTGGTCGTTAATGGAATCTGATCTTCCGGCATCACTTGCGGATTAATCACCTGCAGCCCTTCGTACAGTGGCAGGTGTGGCCATCGCTTCAGACGCTGTTCCATTTTCAAATGTCGCACACCGGGGTGGTAGGGCCACATGTCGTTCGAATACGGAATCCCGATATACTCATCAAAGCCCTGGCTTGGTGGCAGAAACTGTGGCTTGTGTCCCAGATGCCACTTGCCGAAACAGGCGGTCGCGTAGTCCTGCTGCTTCAGAACTTCCGCGATGGTCATTTCATCCGGATTCAAACCGTTGGTCGACTTCGGCCCAAAGTTGCCACCCACACCGACTCGAGTTGGAATACAGCCCGTCAGCAGCGCTGCCCGGGATGGTGAACAGAACGACCGGCCGGCATAGAAGTCTGTAAACTTGATGCCTTCCTGTGCCATGCGATCCAGGTGAGGCGTCTGATATCCTTCAGCACCAAACGGGCCGATGTCGGCATAACCCATGTCGTCGCAAAAAATCACGATGAAATTAGGCGGCTGAATGTTGGTATCCTGTGCCGACAGCCGTAAAGCGAAGGACGGCAGTAACAGTAACGCGATGAGAATTCGGCAGGGAATAACCATGCTGTATTTCCGGTGACTGGATGTGGTGGCTGAAGATGACAATGCCGGCACTCGATTTCAGGTCTCATTTTCATCGAATTGAGTCTGAAAACGCTGGCAAAATCCATCGTGAACGTGCCGCACCATAGATGCAAACGAGCGCGATGTTCATGCACCCAACGTCGGTCAAACTGGCAGCCAGAGCTGTTCGGTACGGCGATTGGATGTCTGTCGCCGTATGGCATGAAAAAGGACCGGCCGAGTCAGAACGTGACAATACACCGGGGATTCTGCCACGAGTCGACGGGGCGAGTAGCTTTGGCGCAAAGTGAAATGGTCCGGAGCCGGAATCAGGAATTCGCACGCCAGCAGTGTACCGAGTTCGATTCGGGCGACTTCGACGGCCGCCTCGCGTGCACTCGCCGGGCATTATAAATACGCCTACGCTTGGTGTTTTCGCAACACTCACCCACGGGTGAACAGTTGGTCAGTATCGCATCTGAACACTTGACGGCCAGAGGTCCTTGCCGTCACAATTGACGGTCCGTGACCGATTTTCGGAGCGAACACAGAAACATAAAACGGTCGGTAAGCTTCCGTCGCATACAGAGTGCTCACCAAC
>JAQWLN010000076.1 GCA_029247265.1 Fuerstiella sp. | reverse complement strand
TGCTTGATGTTCCAGTCTTCGTCCATGAATCGCACGGCGAGATAGTCGAGCAGTTCCGGGTGCGTCGGTTCCGAGCCCGCGTATCCAAAGTTGCTCGTCGTTTCGACGATTGGTTTGCCGACCAAATGCATCCAGATTCGGTTCATCATGACTCGAGCCGTCAACGGATTGTTTTTCGACGTGAGCGATTCGACGAGTTCAATTCGTCCCGACGACTTGCGGCTGTTGACTGTGAAGTCGAGGTCGCCGAGTACCTGCACGAAGCCTCGCGGAACTTCCTGAGCCGGCTTGTCGACTTCGCCGCTGATCAAAATGTTGGCGTTGATCATCTCGTCATTTTCCTGCACGCCCATGGCGAACGCTTTCGCCGTGCCATCCGGATTGAGCGCCGCAAGCTTGGCGGCGATGCGGGTATGCTGGTTTCGCAGATTGCGGCGTTCCTTGCCTTTGACCCCTCGCATCTCGCGATCGAGGTCCGCGATTTGAGCCTCCATCTGTTCCTGTGACTGGCTCCGTCCGCCGCGACCGCCACTGGTGCTGGCCGGGGCGCCGTCCTGCACGGGCAGTAGAATCAGATCGCTGGGACGATGGTTCTGAGCAACCCGCGATGTGCCGTAGTAGGTCTTTGTGCTGTAGAAAATTCCGGCCAGGCGATAGTAATCGTCGGTAGGAATCGGGTCGTATTTGTGGTCGTGGCAGCGAGCACACGCGACGGTCAGTCCGAGCACCGCCTGAGTCGTCGTGTCGAGCTGTTCGTCGACCATGTCCGACATGAACTTTCGCGGATTCTTTTGATCGTGATGTTTCATCCCAATGGCGAGGAAGCCGGTGGCCAGAAGGTTCCTGTTCCACTCTTCGTCGGTCTTCGCGGGCAGTAGGTCGCCAGCGATCTGCTCTTTGACGAACTGGTCATACGGTGTGTCATTGTTGAACGAATCGATCACGTAATTGCGGTATCGCCACGCATGTGGATACGGCGTATTCCGCGAACCGGACGATTCTGCGTATCGAGCAACATCCAGCCAATGTCGCCCCCAGCGTTCGCCGAACTGCGGTCGAGCCAGCAGTTCATCGACTTTCAATTTGATGGCAGAATCCGAATTATTTGAGAAGGCAGTCTGAAATGCCTCGATCTCGGCGGGAGTCGGCGGCAAACCAACCAGATCAAAGTTAATTCGTCGCAAGAGCGTGTATGTATCCGCATGCGAAAGTCGTGACCGTCATACCTATCTTCTTTATCCTGCAGATGATGGTCCTGCCCGCTCCGATTTTTCTGGGCATCTGGTTTGTGATCCAGCTTGTCCGGGGCAGTTTTTCCATGGGCAGTGCTCAGGCAGCGGGAGTCGCGTGGTGGGCTCACGCTGGCGGATTCCTGTTTGGCTTCGTCGTCGCGTGGTTTCTCGGCAAACAGCAGCAACCACCAAGGCCACGTGTCCGAGTGATCAACCCGCAGAAGTTTTAATCCTCAGCCAGCAACTCGTGCAGCTGTTTCATTGTACGAGTCAGCATGACACGCACCGCCGCGTCGGATTTACCCAGAGCGTCAGCAATCTCTTTGGAGGGTTTGTTCTCGATGTACTTCAGGCGGATGGCCGCCCGCTGGTCTTCCTTAAGTTCAGCGATGGCAGCGTTAAGGCGGCCTTCGCGGGCATTTCGCGAGAACGCAGCACTCGGCGTTGTCATGCTCTTGACCAGCATGTTCACCAGACCGATCTCGCCGCCGCCGGAAGACCGTGCATCCAGAGCGCGTTCTTTGCCGGCATCTCGTTTCTGAGCATCAAAGTGATGCCGGTGCGCGTCCACAATCTTTCGTTCTGAGAGATGACAAAGCCACGAAAACGGTTCCCGCTCACCCGGCCACTCCGGCGTCAGCGTACGAATCGCCTCTGCGCTGACATCCTGGAAGATGTCTTCCACTTCGACTTTCGTGCGAAGAGCGTCTCCCAGTCGTCGGCTGATAAAGGCCATCAACTGCCTGCGGTTCACATCCAGAAAACTCGCAAGAGAATCCGCGTTGCCTTCGCTGATACCCTTCAGAAGCTCCGGATCGTCTTCGTTGTCCATCTTCACGACACTTCCTGGCTGCAGTCCTGCCCGTTACTCAATATTGCTTTTCGAGTACAGCGGTGGACACTTATTGAACACCAGACCGATTCGTGTTCGGCGAAACAAGCAACTCGCACGCTTTTCGCCGACCATCACGTCAACGATACAGTCCCTTCCGCAGCTCGTCCAATGAATAGAAGCTGTTTCGCCACCGAACACCGCCCTGCCGCAGAGTCACCCATGCGGAACGCCAGAACGCAAACGACATCAGCCACGCCGCAACGGGAAAAAACGGCACCAGAAAAACGCTGCCTCCAACACAGCATGCCACAAATCCATACATCACGTGCCATAGTAGAACGGTGGCCAGAAATCCGCCAGCTTCACTGAGTGGCAGGAACAGAGGTGGAAAATACGGCAGCAGCATCGAAGCAAAGAACACGACCGTACACAGGATCACAGATGTCAACGAATAGTTCAGAGCGGCAAAACCGTTTTTCTCCAGCCCCGTGATGACTCCCCACAGCGAATCGTACCAGCGGATGGACAGCAAATCCGGAGCACGGATGAAGTCCTGAGTGCCGCCATGCTGCTTTACCATTTTGCCAAGTTTGACGTCGTCGAGGACATCCATGGCTATCGCCGAGTGACCGCCAAAACTGCGGTAGAATTCAGCTTCGATCAGATTGAAGGCACCAACGCCAACATACGCGAATGGCCACCGAGTTCGTGTGAGATGCACCTGCTGACCGATGGCAAACGCGAATCCGAAGAATGCCACGATGCAGTTCTCAAAGAATCCTCCGGGAATCATGCGGGGCAGCAGACTAAGATGACGAAGCTGCCTGCGTCGCAGATAGGTCATCGCTGACCGTAGTGCTGCCGGATCGTGAATAACGTCGCCGTCTGTAAAAAGCAGATAGTCGCCCGTGGCCGTGGCAGCCGCGACGTGCATCGCGTGGTTCTTTCCCAGCCAGCCGTCCGGCAGGAAATCAACATGAGTAACGTGGCAGTCGGTATCGTCGGCAGCAATGCGATCCATGATCGTCCCGGTATCGTCCGTGCTGCGATCGTTGACCGCCAGCAGCTGTACGTTCGGATAGTCCGATGTCAGCAATGAACGCAGCGACTGCTCGATGGCTGCCTGCTCATTCTGAGCCGGAACGATAACACTGACGCTCGGCCAATCGCCGTTTTCCGGATTGCTCACGATGACCGGTCGCAGTTGTCGCAGGACAAACCACAACACGGGCGGCACGACCCAGAGGGCGATTCCGGCAAACAGAACCCAGCCGCACCAGAACATGAGAGTCTTTCGGAAAGACGAAGAACTGCTGTCAACGCATCGTTGCAGTGCCCAACGGGCGCGGCCCCAGGTTACACCGCCTCAGCCTGAACAGACCGTCAGTGACGGACTGTTGAAGCTGGCGGGTGGGACTATTACTTTTCGATGGGCGCCCGGAGTTCCCACGCGGTGACCCATTCTTCAGATATTCGCTCGTATCCGAATTCGTCCAGAACGCGTTTTTCCATATCTGGAAAATGGCCAGCTCCATAAAACACACCAATTCGTTTCCGGCCCTTCTTCAGCTGAGCGTTCAGGACCTCCAGCGCCTTGGTGTTGCGTTCTGTGATAATCGTTGACGTTCCATCAGAACCGGCAAAGGCATCATCGTCATTCGCTTTGGTCAGTTCCACAGCGGCAATTCGACGCACACGGTATTTTCGATCCGAAGCCAGCAGCGACAGCGCCAGATCAAGGGACTGGGCAAATGGATTGACCTGCTGCTGCTGCAACGCGGCTTTCCCCATCTCACGCGCCAGCATTTGCGAAAAGGATTCTCCCCGATTGGCCATCGAGGCTTCGAATTCTTCCTGGGTCATGTCGGCGTGAACAAAATTGCCGGACGTGTAATCAACTCCGGCCAGTTGAAACTCCAGACCCAGAGCGTCCTTTGCGCCCAGCTGCAGTACAGAAATTGCCTGCAGTCCGATCTTGGCTTCTGTCCACTGATCTTCGTCCGTCAGACTTCTTCTGCCGCCACCAACGCCCGGCCGAAACCCACGTCGAACGGCTTCCTTCGGCATGACTGCCTCATAAAGCAGAACATCGTACTTGCTGAACATCGAATTCAGCTTGTCGTAATACTGAGATTCTCCCAGATGAATGGCTCCGATCAATTCCACAGTTGTTTTTGGATAACGCTTTGAATTGCCAAACAGGATGACGGACGTTTCCAGTGCTGCTGCCAGCCGACGATCGTTGCGGCGAATCCGGACATACTCCGGCTTCGCTTCGCCGTCCGCTTTCTCAACAGCGACTTCAGACGTTTCGCCTTGTTTTTCCTGAGCCGGCAGCGGCACTGAGCACTGGGTCAGGAACAGCAGGCCGGTGAAAACACAGAGTAAGAAACGGGGCATGCGTACAACTCGGAGAGGGGGGGCGACCAGGAAACTGCAGGCGAATGAACAGAATAGCACGTATCTTCCCGAGTCCGGGTGCACGAGTCCAGCCCCTTTTGGATTCTGCGGTTGGATTGATTTTCAGCTGCTTGTCGGCAACCATGCACGTTCTAATTACTGAGTTAACTTCGTCGCCGAATGAGGACTGTTATGAGCAAGTGGCCAATTGGAGTTTTTGCGTCTGTTGATGCCGGGCTGGGCGTAAACTTCGATGTCGTGAAGGAACTGAAAATACCCTCCATTCAGCTTCACGCTCCGCATCAAAGTACCAGAACTCAGGAAACAGCCGATGGATTCCTCGCAAAGTGCGCCGACGCCGGGGTGACGATTACGTGCGTCTTTGGCGGGTTTGAAGGAGAAAGCTATGCCGACATCGAAACGACGGCGCGCACAGTTGGCCTGGTGCCGGAAGAGACCCGAGCCGCGCGTATGCAGGAGATGAAGGAAATCAGTGATTTTGCAAGACTACTGGGGGTAGACGCCGTCGGGCTGCACATCGGCTTTGTTCCGGAAGACACCAATTCAGAAAGCTATAAGAACCTGCTGGATACGACGCGTGACCTGCTGGATCACGTCAAAGACAACAATCAGAACCTGCACCTGGAGACAGGTCAGGAAACCGCGGATCACCTGCTGCACTTCATCAACGATGTGGCGCGTGACAACCTGTTCATCAACTTCGACCCCGCCAATATGATTCTGTACGGCACAGGTGAACCGATCGAGGCACTGAAGAAAGTTGGCAAGTTCGTCCGCAGCATTCACTGCAAGGACGCGACCTGGGCAGCTGACGGTCGACGAGGTTTGGACTGGGGCTGCGAAGTGGCCCTGGGGGAAGGCGACGTCGGCATGGAAAGCTACCTGCAAACGCTTCATGACCTGGGTTATGACGGCCCGCTGACGATTGAACGGGAGATCCCGGAAGATGCGGTTCAGCAGAAAGCCGACATCGGCAAAGCCGTCAATCTGTTGAAAGAGGTCCGGACAAAGATCCTGAGTTAGAGCAATTTACTTATTGTCGTGAACGATACTGGCTCGTGGGAACAGCGAAACAGCTATTGAAAAATGCTCTTCGCGGCCACAAGTCAGCGTGAAACGCTGAAGGGCGTCCGGCAAAAAAGGACGGCTGAAAAGCGATCCGGCAGACGGAACATTGAGCTGATTTTTCCTGTCTTTGACTGCATTCACCTAATTCAGCGAATCTCTGTCCCGGGACACCGATGTGCTTTGTCCGAGGCCTCCGGCGTGGTAAAAGTTCGCAAACTCGCTCGCTTCGGCTGTGGGAATTTTGCGCGCAGGCATGGAAAGAAGAAACATGACAGCACATCCGGCGAAACTGGCTCTGGCGAACGGTTCGGTCTTCACTGGCAGGCACTTCGGTGCAGCCGGCGAAGTCCACGGAGAAGTGGTGTTCAACACCAGCATGACCGGCTATCAGGAAATCCTGACCGATCCGTCCTACAACGGGCAGATCGTCACGATGACCTGTCCGTTGATTGGTAACTACGGCGTAAATGCTGAGGACGTGGAAAGCCGCGGTCTGTTTCTGCGGGGCTTCGTCGTCAAGGAACTGTGCGAACTTCCCAGCAACTACCGATCTGATGAATCGCTCGACAGCTACCTGAAACGCAACAGCGTCATCGGCCTGCAGGGGATCGACACTCGGGCACTGGTGCGGCAGATTCGCATTGAAGGCGCGATGAAGGGAATTATTTCCTCCGTCGACATGGACGACGCCTCATTGGTCCAGAAAGCAAAAGACGGGCCGAGTCTTGTTGGTGTTGACCTTGCCTGCGAAGTCATGCCGGAAGAATCCGCCGGTTGGGATTCGCCGCTGGACTCTCTGGGGCGCCCCGCTGACTTTGTATCTGACGCCGACAATCAGAACGGGCCCCACGTGGTGGCCATTGACTACGGAATGAAATGGAATATTCCGCGGTATCTGAAGGACGCCGGCTGCCGAGTGACCATCGTTCCGGGAAAAACTTCGGCCGATGAAATTCTTGCTCTGAAACCCGATGGCGTCTTCCTTTCCAATGGCCCCGGCGATCCGGAACCTCTGGACTACGCGATCAGCACAATTCAGCAGCTCATTGGCAAGAAACCTGTCTTCGGTATCTGCCTGGGGCTGCAGTTGCTGGGCCTGGCCTGTGGAGCAAAAACCTTCAAGCTTCGCTTCGGTCATCGCGGTGCCAATCAGCCGGTGCTGAACAGAACCACGGGACAGGTGGAGGTAACTTCGCAAAACCACGGCTTCGCTCTCGACACCGATTCCCTGCCCGATAGTCTCGAGGTCACGCACATCAATCTCAACGATGACACAGTGGAAGGCATTCGACACAAAGAGCATGCGGCCTTTGGCGTGCAGTACCACCCTGAAGCGTCGGCCGGTCCTCATGACAGCCATTATCTGTTTCGCGAATTTGTCGACATGATGGCCGTGTAACTCGGACAGAATTTCCCACAAATACACCCCGACCCGGAGTTTGGGGCCTGAATTCAAAACAACATTTCTTCTGCCCGCTGCAGAACCAACATTCAACAACCAAGGTCTTCCCTCAAATGGCATCTGAAAAAACACTGATCCTTGTAAAACCAGACGGAGTTCAACGAAAACTGATCGGTACCATCATTGGTCGTATCGAAAACAAAGGCCTGAGCATTGTGGCCATGAAGATGCTGACGGTCACGCCGGAACTCAGCAAGCAGCACTATGCAGAGCATGTGGAAAAGCCATTCTACCCCGACCTGGAAGGCTTCATTACATCGGCACCGGTCGTCGCCCTGATTGTGCAGGGACCTGAAGCCGTCTCCGTAATGCGAACGCTGATCGGATCGACCAACGGACGCGAAGCCGCACCGGGAACGATTCGAGGCGACTATGGCTGCAGCCGTCAGATGAACATGATTCACGGCAGCGACAGTGTGGAATCAGCCACTCGGGAAATCGACATCTACTTTACTGCGAACGAAATCTGTGACTACGACGTCACTCTCGGCAGCTGGATGTGTGCTCCCGACGAACTGTAGGACTCACATGAATCCGCTCGCCGTTCAACTCAATCGCCTGGCCCTGCAAAATCCGATTCTTGTCGCGTCCGGAACATTCGGCTACGCGAAGGAAATGACGGCGTACGTCGATTTCGCAAAGCTGGGCGGCATCATTCCGAAAACCGTGACGCCACAGCCGCGTCCGGGAAATCCGCCGCCTCGAACGTTTGAGACTGCCAGCGGATTACTGAATTCGATCGGCCTGGATAACGACGGGTTCGATCAGTTCGTGGCTGAAAAACTGCCCTACCTTGCAGGCCTGGGTACGTCGGTCATCGTGAATGTCGCGGCCAAAACGAACGACGAATTCCAACGAATGGCCGAAGTGCTGAACGCTGCAGACGGTGTCGCAGCGGTCGAACTGAACATTTCGTGCCCGAATGTGTCTGGTGGGGTGGATTTCGGCACGAATCCGGAACTGGCCGCGGACGTCGTGCGTACGGTTTGTGCGGCAGGTGACCTGCCTGTCATTGCGAAGCTGACACCGAATGTCACCAGTGTCGTCCCGATTGCACAGGCCGTAGCCGATGCCGGGGCCGATGCCGTATCACTGATCAATACGTTTCAGGGCATGGCGATCGACTGGAAGAAACGGACTCCGATTCTGGGCAATGTACTTGGTGGACTCAGCGGCCCGGCGATCAAGCCGCTGGCACTTCGAATTGTCTGGCAGGTGGCTCAGGCGGTAAAGATTCCGATTATCGGTGTGGGCGGGATTCAATGTATTGATGATGTGATGGAGTTTATCGTCGCTGGCGCGTCCGCCATTCAGGTGGGCACAGCCAACTTTTATAATCCAGGGCTGGCCAACAAACTGGTGGACGAACTTAAAGAAGTGGTCACACAGGAAAAGGTCGAATCATTCACCGACCTCGTCGGCACAATGCAGATTCCAAAGGGACAATAGGCGTCCAATCATGAAAGTTCTTTCGGGCATTCAGCCAACAGGTCGGGGTCACTGGGGCAACTATTTCGGTGCAATTCGGCAGTACATCGAACTGCAGGGCAACGAACAGTCGTTTTATTTCATCGCAGATCTGCACGCACTGACGACTGTTCGCGACCCAAAGATATTGCGGCAGAACATTCAGGACTCAGCGATAGATCTACTCGCGCTGGGACTGCAGCCTGACAAAGCAACGCTGTTCCGGCAATCGGATGTTCCGGAAGTCACAGAACTGACGTGGTTGCTGATGACAATCACCCAGATGCACCTGCTGGAAAAATGCCACGCTTACAAGGACAAAAAGGCACGAGGGCTGGCAGCCGATGCCGGACTGTTCACGTACCCGGTTCTGATGGCGGCGGACATTCTGATTTATGACAGCAACGTTGTGCCTGTTGGTGTCGATCAGGTGCAGCATATCGAAGTCACTCGTGACCTGGCGCAACGGTTCAATTCGATGTACGGCGACGACTGCCTTGTACTGCCGGAGGCTCATGTGCTGGATTCGTCCGCCAAAGTGCCTGGCACGGACGGCGAAAAAATGTCAAAAAGCTACGACAACACGATCCCGGTGTTCGCGACACCCAAAAAACTCAGGAAGATAATCAACAAGATCAAGACGGATTCGACACCGGTTGAGGATCCCAAGACCCCGGAAGGGTGCGCTGTCTTTAATCTCTACAGATTGTTCGCCACGCAGCAGCAGCAGGACGATCTGGCGGCACGCTACCGAGCGGGCGGCATGGGATATGGTGAAGCGAAAACCACCCTTTACGAAGCGGCCATGGATTACTTTGGCCCCGCCTTTGAAAAACGGACGGAACTGGAACAGCGACCAGACGACGTCGAGGATATTCTGCGGCAGGGTGCCATTCGGGCTCGCCAAAAGGCGCAAAGCGTGCTGGAACGCGTTCGCGCCGCCTGCGGCCTGAAATCGCAACCGGTTTCGCTGTAACTGCTGTCCGAAACGTTCAGGACCGCAGCATATTCATAGCGTCTCACTGGCATACGGCTGGACGAGAGGCTGATATTGGCGGCGCCAACCTGATCTTGCTGGAAACGCCCATTCGTCGTAATCTGCCGGCAGTTATCGGCTTGCACCGACAGGATGTTCGTGCGCCGAGGATATCAGACATCTTCACACCATATTGATGTGCCCCCGCACATCAACCACCGGATGCGGGCCATCCGCCTCCGAACGGAAGTTCAGACCAGGTTGCGGTCATACCGCACTGCAGGGACGCAGAGTGCTGAAAACAACAACTCAGATGGCCCGTCCGGAGACCTGCGGTTCCCTGCCGTCAGCACGCAGTGAATGCGTTGAAATCGTGTCGTTATTGCCGAAACGAAAAGGTGATAACGCATGAATCTGATGCAGCGCTACATCCTGAGCGAACTGCTGCGGGTGTTCACATTGCTCGTGATTATCCTGACGGTGATGCTGGTCTTTGTCGGGGTCCTGAGGGAAGCTGCCGAGCGAGGTCTCGGATTCGCCCAGATCGTGCAGATCATGCCCTTCATTGTGCCCAGCATGCTGCCGTTCACAATTCCTGCAACGCTGTTGCTGACCGTGACCGTCGTCTATGGTCGACTCGCCGGCGACCTTGAAGTCACAGCCACAAAAGCCGCCGGCGTCAATCCCGTCAGTCTGCTGACTCCGGCCTTTGCGCTGGGAGCTGTGCTTGCGGTCTGTTCATTCGGACTGACAGACTACGCCATCCCATGGGGAATCGACAATACTGAGCGAATCGTAACCCAGGCGATGGAAGAGATTTTTCTTGACATGCTTTCATCTCAGCACCTTGTCAGTGATCCGGAGAATGGATACTCCATTACGGTTGAAGGTGTGACAGACAAAGGCATCCTGAAGAATCCAACGTTTCGCTATCGCAACGAGAAGCATGATCAGGTCACCATGAACGCAGAATGGGCCAGGATCAAATTCGACATGGAAGAGAAAAAAATACTGCTGCACCTGAAACGTGCTCGAGGAAGTATTCCGGGACAGGACGCCGCAGCATGGCTGGACGATCGCGTCCTGCCACTTCCTCTTGATGTGGCCAGCGGCGAAAGAAGTGCGCGAAATCTGACGATCGACACGATGAAGGAAAAAATGTCAGAGTCGAAACTGGATATCGTGGCAAACGGTCTGCAACGAGATCAGGAAGCAGCCATGCTGCTGCTCACCGGAAATTTTCAGCAACTGAATGGCAATCGTATTCAGGAATACGCCAACTTCGAGACGTCGCAGAGCCTGGACAACAGGAAAATGTACACCGAAGTACACAACCGCTATGCGATGGCCGCCAGCTGCCTGTTTTTCGCTTTTCTGGGCGGACCATTTGCTGTTCTGCAGGCTCGTCGTCAGTTCATCACCAGCTTCATCATGTGCTTTCTGCCCATTCTGCTTTTCTACTACCCCTCCATGTTTCTCATGGCAAATTTCGGCAAGACCGCAACTCTGGATCCGGCGTGGGGCATGTGGGTCCCCAACATCATCATGGGAGTGGTGGGCGTGATAATGCTGAAACGCGTAACGCAAAACTAAGCGTTATCGCCGAGCAGCAACACCGGTCCGGTAAGCCTGCTCATTCAGATTCCAGTCGTAGTCAAGGTAAGACACACTGACGGAATTAAGCTGGGCAGCCTGTTGGGCGGCAGCAGTTGACATCTCTGACGCTCTTCCTGATTTTTCGCAACAACCTTCAAAAAGAAATCGGCGGCAAGGAGTCGATTGAGCCGTTGGTGTTTTCTGAAAAATACGGCGAGAAGTCCTTCAATATCCAGGTGGAGGAGAGGAGGGCATGTTTGGAGAGTTTCTTCCTGAAAGGGTACTATGAAGTTCAGCCCGACGACGAGTCAACCGTCAACATGGCTGAACGATATACCGACGTCGAAGAGGCGTTCCCTGAGGAAATCAAAGGCACGGCGTTTCCGTATGGGCTCGTGCGTGACGCACGCTGTCGAACTCCTCCAGTGAAAGCAGCTCGTCTCGCAGACGACTGTGGAAGCTCTCCGCGTAACCATTTTGCCAAGGGCTTCCCGGGGCGACGTATAGCGTTCGGACGTCCAGCGACG
>JAQWLN010000072.1 GCA_029247265.1 Fuerstiella sp. | reverse complement strand
AAACGATCGACAGAAACTGAATCGCTTCCGCCGGATTGCTCGGCATACAGCACGCGTTGATGTATTATCAAAGAGCAATTTCTGAACCGTTTTCCAAACATCTCCTCAGAATAATCCCATCGAACAAACACCATGAACGATTTTTCACTGCGCACCACTGCCCTGAGTTGTCTGCTCGCCAGCGGTGTTCTACAGGCTGATGAACGGGATCCGCAGATAACGACGCTGCAACCGGGCATGCAGCTGTCGCTGGTGGCCGAGCATCCGGGCCTGGCCACACCAACCGGGATCGACGTGGACGATCAGGGACGAGTCTGGGTCGTGGCCACTCATACACATTTTCGACCGGACGACTACGTCGGTCCGGAACATGACGAAATCCTGGTCTTCACAGACAACGATGGCGACGGACGGGCCGAACACCGGCAGGTATTTTACAATGCCACCGATGCCACGATGGACCTGGAACTGGGCCCCGACGGCTGGGTGTACCTGGCCGAACGCGATCGGATCATGCGAATTAAAGATTCGAACGGCGACGACAAGGCGGATCTCGAGGAAACGATCGTCAGCATTGAGACTGAAGCCGACTACCCGCACAACGGTCTGGAAGCGCTGACGTGGCATCCTTCCGGAGACCTAGTGTTTGGCCTGGGTGAAAACTTCGGCAAGCCGTGGACGCTGACGGGAACAGACGGCGCAGCGGTCAGCGGAACGGGCGAAGGTGGCATCTTCCGCTGCTCGCCGGACGGCAGCAACATGAGGCGGATCGCCCACGGATTCTGGAATCCCTTCGGCATCTGTGTTCGTGCGGACGGAGCCTTTTTTGCGGCGGAGAACGATCCTGGCGAACGGCCGCCCTGCCGCCTGCTGCACGTTGTCGAGGGCGGAGACTATGGCTACCAGAGATCGTATGGCCCGGAAGCGCATCATCCGTTTGTTGCGTGGAATGGAGAACTGCGCGGGACGTTGCCCATGATCCATCCGACAGGAGAAGCTCCGTGCGGAGTATTGCCTCTGGGGCGAGGTTTGCTGGTTCCTTCGTGGAGCGATCATCGCATCGACTTCTTTTTGCTGCGTCGAGACGGTGCCAGCTTTTCGGCAGATCGCATGGCCCTGATTCAGGGAGGCCGCTATTTCCGACCGGGCTGTATCGCCAGTGCCGCAGGTGATCAGGGTGGTCGTGGACGGAAGCGAGCATGGTATCTGACCGACTGGGTGGATGGTCGATATCAGGCACATGGATTCGGACGGTTGTGGAAACTGGAGATCGATATGGACAAGGCCGACTGGGTGGGAACCCTCGATCCCGAACCGCTCACAGAGAAGGCTCGACTGGCCCACGATCTTCGCAGCGGGGAAACGCAGCATGCTCGCAAGGACCTGATGCAACTGGCGGCAGACGAAGACCCGTTTCTGGCACGTACCGCCCTGGTCGCTTTATCACGAAACGCAACCACATGGAATCAGAACGATGTGGCCTCATGGCCCGCAACAGACCGAGTCCACGCGGTGCTGGCGTTAAAACTGGCAGAAGCGTCGCCCGATGACTGGGTTCGATCATTCCTGGCCGACGAATCTTCCGAAGTGCAGTTTGAAACCATGCGATGGATTGCTGACGGCCGGTTGCAGGCATTCCTGCCTGATGTCGAGCAAATGCTGAATCGCAGTGACCTGGACTACCGCCGATTCGAAGCCGCTATCGCTACGTGGAACACGCTGAACGGCAAGCCTGAAGCAGGTGTGCGCAATCCCGAATTGCTGCTAACACGGATTCAGGATGCCGACAGTGCTCCAAAACTGCGAGCCTTTGCTTTGCGCATGCTGCCGAATCAGCCGCGGGCCGCCCCTAAAGAAGGCGACGTGCCGGTGCAAACCTTTCCCAAAGGGCTGACACTGAAACTGCTGCAGGAACTGCTATCGGTCGACAACCTGGCACTTTCGCAGGAAGTAATCCGCACGCTGGCCGGAAATGCTCCGTTGTCACAGCATATCCTTGCCGAAGTCGCCGCCGACGCAAGGCAGGACGCCTCGCTTCGCGCCGACGCGGTCGCTGGCCTGGCGGCCGTCGCTGATCAAAACACTGACCTGTTGTTGAAACTAGCCAACGACGACCAGCGCAGTGTGCGTGAGGAAGCTCTGCGCTGCCTGCGTTTCGGCCAGCACTCACCAGCACAAATTGATCTGCTGAAATCCGCGTCAATAGACCACCCGGCTTCCGCAGATTTGATCCACGCCGTGCTCGATCCCAAATCGCTTGAAACGAATCGGCCGGTACGGACCGACACCCCGGCATGGCTGGCGGCGCTGGAGGCGATCGAAGTTCCCGCCGATGCGGAAACTGGTCGACGAATTTTTCATCATGCTCGACTGGCACAGTGTTCCAACTGTCATCGGCACAGCGGACGAGGCAACGTGGTGGGTCCGGACCTGAGTGGCGTGAACAACCGCAAAGACCGTACTTGGCTGCTGCAATCCATTCTGGAACCCAGCCGGCAAATGGCTCCGGAATACCTGCCTCGTACGATCATATTGAACGATGGCCGCACGTTTACGGGAATCCGACTGAGATCATCGACGCACGAAGCGATGCGAGACGCCAACGGCCAGAATCGCACGTTCAACCGCAATAACATTGAATCCATGGTCGAATCAACGGTGTCCTTCATGCCGACCGGTGTCGTCAAGTCGCTGACCAACCGCGAACTGCGAGACTTGATCGTGTTCCTGGAACAGGGCTCGGATCAATGATATGGAATGGGTCGGGAGTCTTTTTCTACTGGGACGGGGCGTGTGTCTCCTGAAGTCGGCCGTCATGATGTTGAGAGGCGGATAAAGACTCCCGACCCCTTTATTGCCCTCGTTTAACCGCGAGGGCACCGCCCCGCGGTTTCTTGCCGGAAAACGCGGCCCGATGGGCGACGCGGTTAAACGAAGAACTCTCTGCACGTTTTACGATTGAGCCATGTACTTTGCGTAGGCCGGACCAGGCGAAGCGCCGTTCCGGCAACACCAGTAACACAGTGGTGAATGATGAACCCGATGCCGGAGCAGCGTCGCTGCGCTCCTGGATCCGGCCTTCCGTGCCTTACGCCTGTCTCAACGCAGGTACTATTTCCGTTCTGGCGGCGTGAATTGCGGGGGCGATTCCGGCCAGGGTTCCGGCAACAGCAGAGACCAGCAGCCCAATCACTGCCAGACGAAACGACGGAGTGAACGCAATCGTGACGGCTTCGGCTCCAACAGAAAGGCTGCTGATTTTCAGCATCAGCATAGCAGCCCCCACTCCAATGACGCCACCCGCAACACTAAGCAGAATACTTTCCACCATCACCAGGCGGAAAACTCGGGGGCCGGAGAATCCAATGGTCTGCAGCACGGCATGTTCCTTGATACGGTCCTCAACGGACATCACTGTTGTGGTCGCCACAAGCGCCAGCACCAGCCCGACGCAAGCGTAGCCCAGGTAGTGGGCCATGCCGATCAGTTGAGTCAGATCACCCAGGCTCCGGGCCTGAAAGACACCCTTCGGTCGAGTATCGGTTTCGACTGGCCCGGCTCGATACATGTCGTCGATCTCTCTGCATTTGGCGACGGGGTCGACACCTTCGTGCAGCAGAATTTCCATTTGGGTCACGGTCCCCACCAGGTTCATACCTTTGCTGCGCTGCAGAAACTCGAGATGTGAATAGATGTAGTTTTCCTCGGCGGGATCGTCGCTCTCATAGATGCCCGCAACGTTGACGCTTAGATCGCCGATGGAAAACTTGTCGCCGACCCTGATCGCCCGTCGACTGGCAACAGCTCGACCAATCACGGCGGCATCCTGGTGCTGCTCGAATTCCGTCCAGTTTCCGGAGATGAGTTCAAAGTCACGGGCCCTACGAAGTTTCAATGGCGGCACACCGTAAAACACGACCACATCCAGGCTGGCTCGACAGTTGTTCGTGAAGACCTGGATCGGAACCACTTCCTTCACACCATCCAGTTTTGCGATCTGCACATCGTAGTCCTGCGGCAAATGACTTGTGGCCGGACAGAACTTGTTGGCCTGAAACGCAACCAGCGAGCCCTTCGCCTGCTGCCGCCGCTGCAAATCGTCCATGCCTTCCTGAACCGCTCCCACGAAACAGAACACGAACAGCGCCACAGCGGAACCGCTCACAGTCAGAATGGTGCGTGAGCGATGTCGCCACAGCGTCTTGAAGATGTAAGGAATGAATTTCATGAGAGAGAAGCGACGATAAGAGTCCGGGTTAAGTTATTCGTTTGGAAAGGGGGGTCGGGTACAGCTCAATCGCTCGGTGCCATACGTCAAGTTTTTCAAACCGAAACATGCTGAGCCTCTCCTTCGCTTGACTCTTGTCCCTCGACTGTTGTCTCTTTCAGCTTTCCTCGGTCGAGTCGGAACTGTCGGTCAGCGATTTCGGCGGCTGCTGCGTCGTGTGTGACCATCAACAGAGTGACGTCAAGTTGTTCTTTGAGGCGTTTGAGCAGGTCGAGAATCTGACCTGAGGTGTCAGGATCAAGGTCTCCGGTTGGTTCGTCGGCGACGACGACTTTTGGATGAGCAACGATGGCTCGGGCGATACCAACTCGCTGTTCCTGGCCGCCCGACATCTGGCGAGGGTAATGGTCAGCTCGGTCCAGCAGATCAACCGCTCGCATAGCGATCTCGATTCGCTTGCGACGTTCGCTGCGAGACATCGGTAACAGCAGCAACGGCAGTTCGATGTTTTCATAGGCCGTCAGTACCGGAACAAGGTTATGCGTCTGAAAAATGTAGCCAAGATTCGCAGCCCGCCAATTTGCCTGACCGGAACGGGACAGTTTCGTGATGTCGGTGCCGTGGACAACAATGCTGCCGCTGTCCGGTTGGTCGATGCTGGCGACCATGTTCAGCAACGTGGATTTTCCTGTGCCGCTGGCGCCCATCAATGAGATGAACTCACCCTGTTCTATGTCCAGAGAAACGGCATCCAACGGCGTGATCGTTTCATCGCCTTTGTGATACCGCTTAGTAACGTTTTTGATTTCAATCAGTGACATGGTTAAGTCCGGAGTCATGAGACAGAATCAGCAATCACGAACCTGCCTGTGCAGGGGCCGGTGCTTCGCCGGTAATGCGGATGCGGCAACCGTTGGTCAGGCCGTTGATTCCCGTAACGATCAGTCGGCTGGAAATATTCAGTCCACTGGTAACTTCAACCCGTCCCTGACTGTCGACGGCGCCGGTCTGAATTGTCTGCCGAACGGCAATTTTGGCAGACTGGTCCGCGAGCCATACAAATGAACCGGCCGCATCGCTGTGAATGAGTGTCTGCGGCACGAATATATGTACAAGATGACCATCCGTGTCCTGACTTTCAGCGCTCGCCGCCTGACTCAGAAAAGTCACGTCAACCAGCATCTCAGGCCTGAAGACCTGCGGTGGATCGGGAATTGCCACTTTGACCTGCAGAGTATTCTTCTGGATGTCCGCTTCCGAGCTAACGAACAGCACTCGGCCCGTCAGCGGTGCTGATAGTGCTGGATTGTCGATTTCCACAGACTGGCCCAGACTGACTTTGGGGATATCCTCGAATCGAGTATCCACTCGAATCTGCAGATTGTCAGGCCGATACATGGTAATGACGGTACTGCCGTCGTGTCCTTCCATCTGGGCCATGCCGCTGCCGATACGAGCACCGGGATGGGCAATCAGCCGGAACACACGACCGTCCACGGGAGCAACGATTGTCATCCGATCCAGCTGCAGTCTGGCTTCAGCCACGACAACACGAGTCTGCGCAACACGTGCCTCGGCCGCGTTCACTTGTGCCTGTGCTCCGTCTCTGGCCTTCGTTTCGTCCGCCAGCAATTCCAGTTGTGTCTTCATTGCGTTTCGGCGTCTCGACAGCGCGTCATGTTCGGTCGTGAGAGACTTCTCTCGATCCTGCAGTTCGTCAACCAATGCTTTGGCAGCGGCGGCTTTGCTTTCGGCAATGTCGATCTTGATCGCAGCGATCACTCCTTTTGCGGCAGCCTTGCCTTCGTAGTCCCGTTGTAGCGCCTTGTAATCGGCCTGGGCTCGACGCTGTTCAAACGGCAGGTTTTTCCACAGGGTGTCGACCCTGGCCAGCGATGCTTCTGCATCATTCAGAGCGGCCTGCAGATGGACAGGCTGCTTCAATCGGATTTCCGCCGCTGTGAAAGCGGCATTGGCCTCGTCGATTTCTGCCTGACGCAGTTCCAGATCGGCCAATGCTCGTTCATGAGTCAGTTTTGCATCGTCTTTGACAAGTTCTGCAATAGGTTCGCCGGCCTTGACCAATTGGTCCTCAACGACCAGAAGCCTTTCCACAACGCCGGGAGCAAGAGCAGCCACTCTGATCGGTGTCGGTCGTGGTTCAATCCAGCCAGCAGCCTTGAACAGCGGCGTGCCTTCCTGACGCACTTCTGCGGTCGTGGAAAACACCGGTACGACAGTTACGGCTTGCGGTGGAAACATCAGGTCCTGTGAGGCCCACGCCACCAACGACGCGAAACCAAGCATCAACGCCAACGGCAATACGTACCGAGTAAGCACGTTTCGACGGGCGCGGCCAGTGGGCTGCCCCGTGCTGCCACGATCGATCGCCAGTTCTCGAAGATCAACTTCATTACTCATGGTCTACATCTTTTTAACGAAAACACCACTGGCCAGAACCGTAAGATTGCCGGCGTCGTCACGCTGAGCTTTGCCTGTGACAACGACGGTTGACAGCTCTTTCACGGAAAGCAGTTCGCGGGCATCGGCTTTCACCAGAGCACCGTTTTCATCCACGACCTTCACAAGCGCAGTGGCAGTCGGCAGCTTTGATGTTTCGCAACAGTAGTCCCACGGAATTGGGCAGCTATCGCCTTCAATATCGCTGCAGGCTTTCAGTGATCCATCGACGATGGAGAATGCCGCTCGTCCCTCGACCCATGGATTCGCGCTGCCTCCGATACGCCCGACAATCACAACATCGTCTCCGTCGCCGGAATCTTCGCGTACATTGATCACATCGTTCGCCCCTTCCGGCTCGGCGATCAGCAGAAATTTCGTCCCGTCCACAGCTGGGGTAGGTGGCGTACCGGCGTCTTCCGAAGCCGTCGGAGTCGAATCCTGCTCTGAACAACCGGCCAGGGCGAAGAGACAAGAGACGAGAGGCAAGAGCAAAAATCGTTTCGTCGTTTTCATTGAAAACACCTGTTTCTTAATGGTCGAAATCAGCAGTCGCTCGACTCTGGTCCTTCGACACTTGACTTGTTCAAACCGCTTTCAACCCATCCACGATGGGCATTCGTAAGGCTCGAATAGCTGGAGGAATGGCCCCCAGAAATCCGAGCAATAATCCGACGCCGCAGCCGATTAACACAGCCATGCTGTCGATGCGAAGCGAAAATGCTCCCATCGTAAATCGCACCGCGGCACCATTTACAAAAACCAGAGCGACCAACGCCGCCAGCAGACTGGCCGCAGCCGCCAGCAGGATTCCTTCCTGAATCAGACTCAGGACAATCGAACGCCGAACAAAACCGATTGTCTGCAATGTCGAGAGCTCGGAAATGCGACCAACGACAGAACCGTACATGGTGTTCAGCCCGCCAAAGACGCCCGCTCCGGACACCAACAGAACCACCAGCCACGCCAACCAAACTACAGGTCCATAGTCCTTCTGCAGCGACGCATAGTATTCCGTTTCCGGTATCGCCTGCAGCTCAAGGTCCAGTCGTTCCTTGCAGAAGAGATCCAGATCTACAAAGTCGGCGTTAGGTGCAAGGGTGACCGCGACGATACTGAGATCCTGCCGTTTCATGGCCTGTTGCAATTCATCAAGACGACACCACGCTTCTGATTCAAAAGCCGATCCACCGGCAGAGAACACACCACTGATTCGCCATGAGCGTCCTTCAAACGCGATCGACTGACCGACACTCGTCTCGGCAACGGTGGCTCCGAGCTTTGCTGCTGCCATGCGGCCGATCATCACCTCACCGGCTTCGGGCCAGTCCCCTTCTTCAATCTGGACCTGACGACGAACAAGAAGCGCAGGACGTGTAACGCCGCGCACCAGTCCCATCGACGGTTCACGTTCTCCCACTGAAATCTGTGTTCCAAGATACAATTCCGGTGACACATACTTCTGCCCGAATCGTTCCTGTACACCGGCCACACTGGCAGGAACCAGATCGCTTGTTCGCATCGCGATCGACGAGTATTCCAGATTCTCGCCCATGCCCAGCGAAAAGATCACGGCTGTCTGCGGATCACCAGTCACGGCGAGTGACCGTTCCAGCCCACGAATAAATCCGACCACGACAAGCACCAGGACAATCACCATCGTCAGCCCGGCGAACGTCAGCGTTGTGCGCAACGGACGACGGAACAGATTGCGGATGGCGTACTCCCACGGGAGCAGACGAAACAGAACTGACACGATGAAAAAGTCCGGCGTCAACAGAGTGCGCAGCCCATCTGACAGTCAAACGCAGTGGGTGGAGTCCAGCAAAGTAATTCAAGAGCGGCCGCGGATCTGGCCCTTGATGCCGGGGTCTCGACTCTGGCCTAGCAGGTCAGCGACATGTGCAATGTGCGCACGAAACGACCGTAATTTCCGGCCCCGACCGATTTCGGGACACTGAATCGGTCCGTTCGGTAAACGGAATGCGGGGAATCGGACGTGCTGTCGCTGTCGTACAGCGACAACACCGAGGTCACATCCGCACTGTTCAATTCGCAGGTCTTCTCAAAAACAGCGCCGCCACAAACACCCTGGCACGAAGATTTGTCGGGGCACGGCTGTGGATCAGGCTGGTCACCTTCATCAGGCGATTTATCACAGCAACCGCAATTCGATGCCGCAGGTTTCGCGGGAGCCGTTTCGGAACACCGTCCGGCCGCCGCACGATCATCGTCAGCGCAGGAATGACTATCACAGCACACGCCCTGACCACATGACAGTGGACAGGCGATGACCGCCGCAATCAGCACAAGTGAGATGATACGAGCCCGCATGACGAAATCCCTCGTTGATCGGTTCATCATACGTCGCTAAGGACGGCCCGGCAATCAGAAGTTCTCGGAACACACCCGCTTAGTTCTTATCGACCAGACTATCCGTCAAAAGCTGACTATCGATCAGGCTGGACGCAGTCCGAAGCTCTCGCAGGGAATCCAGAAATGACAGATTCACCTGGAAAAACGTCTGCTGGGCGGTCAACAGCGTCAGGTATTGAACCTGACCTTTCTCGTAGCCTTCGGTGACAAGTTTCAACGACCGACCGGCTCGGGGCACCATGCGTTCCCGGTATCGGCCGGTCTGTTGATGAGCATTGGCAAATCGTCGATAGGCCACGGCCAGACGATCCTGCAGGCTGAGCTCGATGCGTTTGACTTCGTTGCAGGCCGCGATCCATTCGGCTTCAGCGCTTCGAATGTTGCCCTGGTTCTTATTGAAAATCGGAATTGGAATCCCAACCTGCACGTTGGCGACTTCGCTGTCCGTCACGTTGTGATGGCGAATGCTGACAGACAGGTCGACGTTCGGGACAGGTTCCTTTTTCGCACGTCGAATCACGATTCGTGCACGGCTCATGCGCGTCCGGGCAGCGTTCAACGCGGGATTATTCTCAAGGACGGCCGCGTGACAGGAGGTCCAGTCACGATTTGGCAGATGGGCATCAAGCTGCCCATCAAGCGGAACGGCCTGCATGTTGGGCAGTCCCAGCACGGCAACAAGTCGTCGCCACGCTTCGACCCGTTCGTTAGTGGCGTTATCGAGCAGGATGTGTGATTCGTCAGCTCTGATCTGTGCCTGCAGAAGATCGTTTTCAGTTCCCTGCCGCCCTGTCAGCAACGTCTCCGTTGCCTGCACAATCGCGTCGCCAATGCGGGCCAGCTGATTCGACAGGGCGACTCGTCGCTCAGCCACCAGGGCATCGTAGAATCGGATCCGAACATCACTCAGCACGCGTTCTTCCTGTGCATGAAACCGAAAGTGAGCTTCAGTGGTTTCCGCACCCGCAATTGCCTGGTCCAGTTGCAGCTTTCCACCAGTAATAAATCGTTGACTGATAAAGCCGCCCTGTTGTCCGGCAGTGCCAAGGTTGCCGATCTCCGTTGCGTGATATCCGATCACAGGATTCGGGTACAAACCGGCCTGCACCCTTCGCCCACGAGCCGCATTCATTCGAGCGGCAGCGGCTGAAAGAGTCGGATTGTTCCGAAACGCCAGCTGCTCGAAATCGGCAAGCGACAGCGATTCCGCAGCCTGTATTTCCGACTGCGAAAAATTGCGACCGGGCTTCCGAAGATCGGCTGCAGACGGCGTTGTGTCAGTACGAGAACGCCGTTGTCCATCCTGTCCGACAGCAGTTACTGTCGCGGTCACAAGAAGGGCAATGGAAAACACGTTCTGCAGCACGATACAGCATCCTTGCTGGTACAGTCCCTAGTGAAACCCGTATGAAACTGATCAGCCAGCAACCGGGACACCACCTGGTCTGATATCGACATTACCAGCTCGGAATATCGTGCCCCACGCTCAGGACCTGCTCGATCGTTGGGACCGGCACAGTTTCACACGCCCAGCGGCCCTGGACCCGGGCTGGAGCGAAATTCAGCTCTCGGATGGACGACATATCCATCGCACGATTCGATTGGCATTGGGCGGCAAAAATTGTAACGTATCGAGCTCAGATAACTTCGTTTCTTTGCCGCGTCACTGGTCTGACTTTCTTCCTTCACGAACACAAAGGATCACGCTCAATGTCCCCCGCAACCGCTACGGCCCAGGAACTGCTGCCCGAGGTCTCTGAATTTCTGTCGGCCGACCTGCACAAGGCGTTTGTTAACGGAGAGTGGATCGAAGCGTCAGGCGGGCAGACATTTGACGTCGTTGATCCGGGAACCGGAAACAAAATCGCCACCGTGGCCAGCCTGCAGAAGGAAGATGTGGACCGCACGGTGGATGCCGCGGTAAATGCGTTTGAAGGTAGCGGCTGGGCCAAAATGCCCGTCAATGAACGATCGGCCGTTCTGCATCGAATCGCCGACGCGGTAGAACAGCGGAAGGCTGTTTTTGCACAGATTGAATCCATTGACTGCGGCAAAATTTATTCCCAGGCAGAAGGCGACGTTGAGAATTTCATAGATACCTTTCGGTACTTCGCGGACCTTGCGCAAACGGTCAATTATCGCAACGTTATCGCCGTGCGAAATCATGAAGCGTGGGTTGCCCGACACCCGTGGGGGCCGTGCGGCTTCATCATCCCCTGGAACTTTCCGTTTCTGCTGGCAGGATGGGGATTGGGCCCCGCGCTTGCTGCGGGCAATACCTGTGTGCTTAAACCGGCTGAAGACACGCCTCTGTCAGCCCTGTATCTGTGTCGAATGATTCAGGAACTCGACCTGCTTCCTGCCGGCGTACTGAATGTGGTCACGGGTTTGGGCGACACCGCCGGATCTGCTGTTTCGCAGAACCCGAAGTTTCGCCGAATGAGTTTCACGGGTTCACCGGAAGTCGGTCGACTTGTGGCCGAAGCGTGCGGACGCAATCTGGTTCCCGTCAAGTGTGAGCTCGGTGGTAAGGGCGCGGCGGTGGTCTTTGAAGACGTCGACATCCCGCAAACCGCAGCGAAACTGGTGGAAGCGATCACCTTCCACACGGGGCAGGTCTGCTGTGATGCCACTCGCTGGATGATTCATCGCGACATCTACGATGACTTCGTCAACGAATGTGTGACCCGAATGAAGTCCGTGAAAATCGGCTACCAAATGGACGACTCTGCAGAAATGGGCCCCGTCGTCAGTCCGGTGCAGCGTGAACGGGTTCTCGGCTATCTGAAGAAGGGAGTCACCGACGGTGCTGAACTGCTGCTGGAGGGCGGAGCGGCAGAAGTCTCCGGACGAAACGGCTATTTTGTGAAACCGGCATTGATGGCGGGATCGCTGGACAACGTGGCTGCCAGGGAAGAGATCTTTGGCCCCGTCGCTTTCCTGGCTCCGTTCGGCACGGAAGAAGAAGGAATTCGGCTGGCCAATGATACGGACTACGGACTGGGCAACAGCGTGTGGTCGCAGGATCTGGCCAGATGTGCCCGCGTTGCAGAAGCGTTCGAATCCGGCAATGGCTGGATCAACGCCCACAACGTGATCGTACACGGCGTACCGTACGCTGGTGTCGGAAAGAGCGGAATGGGTGGAGGAGTTGTGTCGCCCGAAACGCTGAACGACTATCTGCGCCCCATTTCCGTTGTACGGCCACTGTGACCGAACAGAGACAGGGAACGTATCAGTGCCATCAGGAATCGCCGCCACTTTCACCACGGCCACGACCTCGGTTCCGCGACCTTCTGCGCCGACGTCGCCCGGTAGGTTTGTCAGACTTGGGTTTGTCACCAGCGGAAGTGGGGGCGGTAGATGTTGCAGACGGGTCGCCTGCCTCCGTTGACGCAGCACCTGAGGACGACGTGGCCTGATCACTGTTAACATGTGGCTGCGAAACGGACCCTGACGGTGTACTCGTTTCACTGCTGCTATCGGGAGTCTCACCCGGCTTGCGGCGACGGCGACGCGATCTTCGGCTACGACCACGTGACGGACCGTCTGTCACCTTTGCCCCCTCGTCACCCTGTGAGTCCGTTGAGCCGGATGTCGCCGCCGCTTTATCGCTGGAGCCGGCAGAAACATTCTGCGGCTTCCCCTCAATGGGCGAAGCTGCATCTCCGGCATCGCGTGCTGACCGTGATCGGCTTGAATCAGGCGACAGTTCCGAGTCTATTTCATCGGTTTCCGGTGGAGCCTCGGCACGCAGATATCCTTTCCCTCGAAACGGGGGCCGTTCGATCGGCGGCGTATCTACGGCAACTTCGCCTTCCCCTTCGCCAACGGCGGAAGGCATTCCCGGCAGATCTTCCACTAATTCCGATTCCAGGGGGGCAGCATCCTGTTCATTGTCATATGTCGCGAACGCTGATGCATCGAACGGCGGTACAGGGCCGGGATCCACGAGCCGCATGAGAATTCGAGGATCACTGCATGCACATTCCCGTGACGTCACCGCGCCGCGCGTTTTCACGGTGCGTCCGCATTTGGAACATTCCCAAAGTCGCCGAATTCGAAGTTCATATTGAAGAACGGGACCTTTGATAGCAACTTCTCCTGATCTCAGCTTCTGAAGTGGCGTCGGCCCACGCCTCAACCCCACAACAAACTTAATAGATAAGCCACAACTTTAAAAGGAATTAACCGCTGCAGCGGAAAGTTTGCCGACCAAACACAAGACGATTCCGGCATGGCTATGGATTTCAATCCAGCAAGTCATGGCCTCGACCATGCCGCCATTCGCGATGCCTCCCGCCATTTGATTCTGAATTCTGACATCAACTCGATCACAATTCAAACTTCATGCTCAATGCCCTATATTATCGTTGCCATTTCCGGCACTGAAAGAATACAGGATGACGGCCCCTAAAGTTTGTGTACTTCGCGCCCCCGGCACTAATTGCGACGTTGAGACGGCTCACGCCTTTGAACTTGCTGGCGGATCCGCCGATCGAGTGCATCTGTTTCGCCTGCTGGAAGATCCATCTTTGCTGCGACAATATCAGATTCTGTGCGTGCCGGGAGGTTTCAGTTATGGAGATGACATTGGCGCAGGAGTGATATTTTCGCGCCAAATACGTGGACAGCTAAACGATGTCATGCGTGAGTTTCTGTCCGCGGACAAACTGCTTCTGGGAATCTGCAACGGTTTTCAGGTAATCCTGAAGGCCGGCCTGCTGATGGGACGCGGTATTGACAATACGGATGAAAATGCATTCGAAGATCAGGTCACTCTGACCTGGAATAACAGCGGCCGTTACACGGACCGCTGGGTCCGACTGAAATCAACGTCGTCGAACAGCATATTCCTGAAGGGAATGGACGAATTTGAGGTGCCGATTGCCCACGCCGAAGGACGAATTGCCGTCAAGGACAAGTCGGTACTCGACGGCCTTCGCGCTGCGGGGCAGATTTCACTTTGCTATTGGAATGACATGGCGACCGAACTAGCGGCTGAGTCAGGTGACCCAACCGCGATTGCAATACTGCCGGAACCTGACAACCCCAACGGATCACTTGCGAATATCGCCGGACTCTCTGATACAACCGGCCGAGTTCTCGGGCTGATGCCTCACCCCGAGCGATTCCTGTTCGCCACGCAGCATCCACAATGGACGCGGACAGGCCGACGCGGCGACGGCGAGGGATTGCAATTGTTCATAAATGCAGTCCGTTACTTCGGCTGAGTTCGATTGAGGACTGGCGTAGCAACAATCGTCATTCACATTCCAGAATCATGACTGACGTGTCATCGTGTCGCCCGGCCCCCTTCGTGAAATCGTAAGATTCAGAAAACAAAAGTTCCATGCAATCCGTCACGGATTTATCTTTCGCCATGCGCATCGTCCGCTCTAGGCCGTCCATGCCGAACTCAACATGTTCATCTTTGGAACCGGACGGGAACGCTTCGATCAGTCCGTCTGTGTACAGCAGCAGTCGCGACCGCGGTGGAATGATGGTGCGATTGTTGACGTAGTCTCCGTCTTCGAAAATCCCGATCGGCAGGCCGGAAGCCGCCTCCGCTTCAGCAACCTCTGTGATTTCATCTGTATCCAGATTGTGCAGTACCGGCATCTGGTGTCCGGCGCAGGCCCACGACAGCTCGCGAGTCTTTGTGTCAAAGACTCCATAAAGCATTGTAATAAAGCCGCCTTCGCCACTGACCACACTCTGCTTGCACAACTCGTGATTGATGTGTTTAACCAGCTTCGCGGTGTCAATGTAGTCGTCAAATCGAATCATACGGATAAGCGTGTGCATCGTAAAAATAGACATGCACGCCTTCATGCCATGTCCCGATGCGTCACCTACCAGCATCACGATCCGATTATCAGGCAGGGTGAAGGCCTCGTAGTAGTCTCCACCGGCCATTGTCACGGGCTGACTGCCGATGACGCGAATCTGCGACGACTCGTAACGGGCCGTGATATTGAACCCCGGCGGCGTTTCGATCTCATTGGGGATAATCGATTCCTGAAGTTCCCGGACAGATTCCACTTCTTTACGCAACTGGGCAGAGATCTGGCGTTCTCGCTCGGTGTCAACCTGCCGGACAGCCGCTTCCAGAATCGCCTGCACTAGGAACATAAAGTCGCCGTTGTCGTCGCGAATCAAATAACTACGCAAGCCGGCGGTCATGAACCGGGCGATCCGATACACATCACTTTGCGGACACGCTGCGACGACAGGACAAGTCGGGCGACGCTCGGTGATCATTTGGAATGTTTCAAAGCCGACATCGTAGTCTGGATATGACGCCGCCATCAGAATGACGTCGAATGTCTGCGGCGAATTCACAAACGCTATGAACTGTTCACGGTCCGTCGTCGCAAACACCGCGTTGCCGTCCAGCCCCAGGTACATTTTCAGAAGCTCAACCTGTGCGGCGTCGTCCCAGCATACCAATATTCGCATTTTGTCCCTCCCTACGAGAAGCATTATTCAGACTTTAGGATAACAAATCGCCAATATAAAAACACGCCCGTCGCAACATATGAATTTCTATCACCGCAACTCAGAGACGGCGCAGGACGTCTGCACAGTGTGTAAACTGCGCTGTTTCAATGGGGTTAAGCATTCACATCAGACACTGGCAGGTTCGGCTTCCGTCAGCCAGTGAGGTGTCAATTGGCAAATTTAAGAGTTTCACCGGCGCTGCGCGGAACAGGCGGCGGAATCAATTGCCGGGGTGTTTGAGATTTGCGGTTACGACCGGCCCGGTTTACGGCAAAGCCGGCGCCCCCCAGCAACAGGATGCTCCACGGAACTCCAGGTCGTGATGAGTCACTGCTGCCAAAGTTGTCCTGGTACAACAGCGACATTGAGGCTGCGTCAGCAAAAACGTCATCAGTCGACGGACGGGCATTGGGCAGACTGTTGTGCCCGTCGACGTATTCGAGCGGATAGATCACCTGGCGCGTCCGGTGAAATGAGGTCGGCATACTACGGGCCATCGCCGCCCGTCGTCGACGGCGTTCTCTTGAACAGGACGAGCCTTCACTGCGCAATTCGTCCAAAGATTCCGTCACTCTGAATGCGTTTCCGGAACGTCGTCCTGCATGTCTGACGGTCGCCAACATCAGTCCGACACGTGTTGCGTCTCCAAAGAACGTCTCAGTCGTGGCATTGCGCTCGTGATCCGTACAGATTTCCGCCCTCGACTCCGAAGACATCAGCCACGACGACCATGGTAAAGAGGATATTGCATTCGGTATTGCCGCGGTGTCCACTCCGACATTTCGGCTCGGTTCAGGTGTCAGAACAAGCCCCGACGCCCACTGACTGGCCACACCATTGCCATCAGATATTCTTCCTGGCCGCTGATGGGCCATTGACGAGGATGTGTCGGTCCCGTCTCGGTCGATTGCGCAGAGCAGTTCGGCAGCAACAGGGTGCACATTGGCGTCGGATTTTATCGTGGAGTCCGCGACTTCGTCGGCTTCGTCAAAATCGGTGTCGCTGCCCGCAGGCTCCGACGAAGCCTCCGTTATAGCAGAAGTCTTCACACGGTCGGTGATCTGTGCATCGGGCGTTGGCGAATGGTTCTTTGCCGTGGCGATGGGCACCGGCCGCGCAACATCGCTGACGTTGACTGCGCCGTCGCCGGTGTCCACATCCGCCGGACGAACTGGCTGTGTATCGACGATCAATGCTCGAGAGGATTGCGATTGGGACTCCTCGTCTGTCACGACCGGACGTACAGTGTCTATTCGAATGGCATCACCGATCACATCCGCTGTAACCTCTGTGGATGAGCCACCCCTGACACGTTCTGGCGCCCCCTCCGTAGTCCTGTCGGCAGCTCCATCCGTCGAGTCGAAAGTTTCGGGCAACGACATGGATTCCGCACCGGACCTGGATAATACTTCGGTCGCTTCGACAGACACGGTGCCAGACGACAGTACGGTAGCAGACACATCGACAACGTCGCCTTTAGTAGAATCAATGGAAACGGCTTCTTTTGCAGGACCCTGCTCCCGGGCAACGGCGACAGTCCTGTCCAGACTCGCTGGCACGGATTCGACAGTGACGACGGATTCCTGCGGCGATGCAGATGTCTCGGCGGCACCCGTGAACGTTGTGCCGTCGACCGTCTGCTGGCTGTGCGCGGTGCTTTCCTGACTTGTGCCGGACGCCGACGTGCTGGAAACACCTTCTGTCGCGTCCGCATTCGCGCGGGAATCGACAATGGGGCTCAGCGGGCCGCGATCGTCTACGGAAAGTGTTGCAGACCCGGCGACATCGTGACGCGAGTCCGGAGTCTCCGTCTTGTCCTGAGTACTCGGAGAGGTCTGCCTCACCTGACTCGAACGTCCGAGCAATTGTTCTTTTGGCGAAGATCGTTCGCTCGGTACTTCTGCCGCACCCTGATCCGTATCGGCATCCGTTCCATGAATCGGAAGCATCATGACTGGCGATAGAACCAGACGTGATTCCATGTGTTCGCTCAACACAGCCAGTCGGCGTCGTTGGTTCATGATGCTACTCCCACGAGGAAACCCGTCGATCAAAACAGAGGAACTGCCGAACGCCTGATAGTATCCGCCAACAGGGCGGCAAGACGTTGTGGCATGCTGATTGAAACCGGTTCCCATGCGAAAAGAAACGTTCGTTTCCATGTTTTTGCAGGGCTGCTCAAAAACAACACACCGGTGTTGAATTCTGTCACGACAAGTGTTCGAAATCGATGCGCGTCTGACCCCATGGCCCCATGGCAAATCTGCCCTCGCATGCGGCAGGCAGGGAAACGTAAAACGCCCAAACGTCACATTTCGTTTCTCGACCGCCCGGCGGTGGTGTCCGTCAACGAGCCAATGTAGCCACAAGAACGCACCCATGACATCGCCGTCGACGAAGTACATCAAACACACCGCTGGAAAGCTGCGGCAGAGGCGTACGAAAGTTGATTGCCATTACAGGCTGCCCTTCGCCGAACAACGTTCACTCTCAGCGACACGTCACTCGCGAACTGATGTCCGGTGCCGACGCACGTTGATCATAGAGTTCACGTTGGGGTACGCTGAGTCGCACGATGTTTCGGCTCATCGCTGCGCGATGCGATGATCAGAAACACACGTTTCGCATAGGTCTTGACTCTTCTGGAACCATGCCGGCACACACCCGAACTGTCGGTCCGTACGTTTTCAACTTTCGGTATGTTCATTTCTGTCGACTCCCGGATCGTTCATCGTTCATGCCACAGCCGAGTTCAAATCGCACCGGCACTTCAGGTGCTGCACGCATTTCGGGGAGGACTACTCAAGGTGTTGACTCTTACGCGTACCAACTGACTTTTCCTGCCAACGTACAACAGTCGGCACTGGTCCAAATTGATCAGAGTGTTTGCCACATTTGTTTAAAACTTCCTCGTTTTATCAATGAAGGCCCGAAATCCGCCACAATGGGCGTCTGACTGCCCTATATCGTTAATCACACCCGAGACACCGCCAAAACCAGGCTCACTTCAGATAGATTCGTGGAAAATTCCATCACCGCGACGCCACGTGCGGCTCATATCTCGTATTGATGCGAGAATCCGACATTCTGTAAACTGGCCCAGATTCAGGTGATGCGTCGAATATACTCTTCGAGTTCACCTCAGATGCGCTCGGTCATTTTTCAACAACCGTTCGGTGTGCCCGCACCGGTTTATTTCAACACTAACAATAGGCATGGACGCCATGAGGAACAGGTTTCCCGCAAATCTGTCAACGGCTTGCAGATACGGATTCATCAGCGCGACGTTAAGTCTCGTTATTGCTCAGATCATCACTGGATGGCTGACAATCTCCGGGAGCTCGACACAATCTCTGGCCTCCGTGCTGCTGACGACAGCAGGTGCGGTTTCGTTCTTCCCGACGATTACGCGACGGTTCAGGGGACTGCTGTCGCAGCCAGTGACGCCTTGGTGTTTAGCTACAATCATGGTTGGCATGTCATGGTTCCTGCCGATGAATATCGACCAGCTGCTCTACTTCGGCGTTCAGTCTGTGGGGCACGGATGGGCATTTGTCATTCCCGCGATCTATGTTGCGATTCTCGTGATGATACTGGCTGTGTGGACAACGAGCACAGCAGCAGAGGAATTGAATACCGTCACACGGTCAGCGCTGGTCGGTACAGCTGTGGGTCTCCTGGTCCCCACAGTTCATGGGTTCATCGTGGCCCCTCTGGCGCTCAGCGTCACCATTGCGACTGTGGCTGCGACCATACTCAGCTTTCTCCATCGGTCAGATGATGTGTGTGGACAGTCCCACGTCAGATCAAATACCGGTCGAATCAAATTATCAACCGTCTGCGCCGCGTTTGCCCTGGGTGTATCTCTGCATGCAGTCGTTCGCCTGCTGAGCGGACTGATGCCAATAAGTGTCGGACTTCTTTGTGTGGGGACGGCATTGTGTTGCAGTGTCGGCGCAGTGATTCCATCACAACGGATCACCGGTCGACTGAAACGTCCGTACGGGCTTTTCGGAACTGTGATCGCACTTTCGAGCCTGCCGCTATTGTCCCATCAACTGGTTAACATGAACCTGTTGGCAAACGCTACGGTTTCATCTGTGATATTCCTGTCGCTCATTCGCGCAGCGCAGGTGTCGTTTTTCTGGGGCGTCTGTATGGCCTGTTGGCATGGCTTCAATAGCGCAGCGACGCCTCGAACATGCCTGGCATCCAGCCGCTCCATTCCATTCATTCTGGCGGGAATCGCGGCAGCCGTCACATGCTCAGGAACAGGACTGTCCGTCCGTTCGGAATTCGCAATCGCAATCGTTTTCCTTGTCGCTCCACTGCTGTTCGTGATGGCTGCAGGCAACAAAGCGCCGTCGCAAAGCGTCGTCCCCACTCGCGGAGTCTGGTTCATCACGGCCGCGACCGCTCTGCTGGTCATTCTGGTTTCCAAAGACTCTGCCAACAATTCACATTTACTATTCAGTGCGCGAGCGGCAACGGCATATCAGACGGGGCTGGCCCCCGATGTGATCGCACAATCAGACTGCCAGCGCCTGATTGAGCAACACACTTCCACCTCCGGCGCTATCACTGTCTGGAAACAGCGGGGCGACGTGATCGAAATACGTCGCGATGGACTGCCGCTCGGCACCGTCAGCTCGAACACAATGATCGTTCCTCAGCTGGTCGCCGATTCACTGACAGCGGTCCTGCCCCTCGTGATGCACCAAAACGCACAGTCGGTGCTGCTGCTTGGTGACGAAACAGGCGTCGGCCTGCGTGTCTGCAGCAGCTTTCCGCTTCACACCATCGAAACTGTGCAACCGGATCGGCTACTGACCCGACTTGCCGACCGATTTACGTGGAATTCACTAACCACTGCGCCACACGACGACGATCGAGTGACCATGCGAAGAGACAGTGTCACAACAATACTGCGTCAGCGAAGAGATACGCGATTTGATGCCGTCGTCGCCGTCACCCCACAACCAGGGGCGCATGCCGCTCCTGTGTTTTTGTCTTCAGAATTCTATGCGGCCGTACGCACTCAGCTGACTGACGACGGCGTCTTCTGCCAGAGAATAAGCCAGCACGATCTAGGCCCGCAAACGCTGATTCGAATCATGTACTCCGCGTCTGCCGTCTTCGGTCGAGTGGTCATGCTGCAGATGGCACCTGGGGAAATCGCAATGGTCGCCGGAGTTAAGCCAGAATCATTGCTTGACGCCGGTGTGCTGCATCGATTGCAGCGGAATCACGTCAGCCGTGAGTTGGCTCACAGTGGATGGGACTGGTCGCAGGTGGCAGCATTACCGCTCATTGACAGCCAGAACCCAGTGGGCATTTTTGATCACACACAACGGCTGAAGTCGGCGTCGGCGGCCAACGGATATTTCACGTTTGGCCTTCCATTGGAATCCATCCGATGGGGAAACAAGCAGGCAGAACTAAACGCGGTGTTCGCACCACATCAGCAACGGCTGGCAGAAGCCGCGCCCAGATCAAATGCACATGATGAATTTGGCCGCCGATTCAGTTCCGTCGTGCAGCAACATGAAATCCTTACCAACTTTCCTGATCAGCCGTGGGCCTATCGCAAATCCCTGAGAATGGAGATGCAGCGAAACCCCCGTCCCGCCACGGAGTCAATCCGCAAAGGTGAAATTGTTCGAGAGCCACATCGGCTGGACCAGCATCGCAAAGAGTACTTCACCGCACTGGGAGAAGCACTGCGACACGCCGCAACCGGGCAAATCGACCCGTTGACCCTTCGCCGACTTGCAGAGTTTACCAGCCAGTACGAACCTCTTCTGACGGACTTTGCTCACCACGAAGTTGTTCGTATTCATGAAGCCACCGGCCATCAGAGTCCCGCTCTGGAACTGCGACACCGACTCCACACCGTCTATTTCACGCCACCGGGAGATTATTCCGTCAGAATCGTGACCGACGCGATGCGGCAGCTGCTGGATGACCCGGAATTGCTGCCTACAGATGATCTACGGTTCGACCACGTGAATTCGATGCTCCAGGAATCTGTCCGCCGCTGGGAAGGACGACGCGGCTACGACCCGCAATCGGCGCAGCGGGCCCAACGGGATGTTGACGAAACGATTCGAATGGCGAACCGAGCACTGGAATCACTGGCAGGATGGGCTGGCAGCGTTGGAGTCTCCCAGGAGGAAGTGCAGGCTCGGAGACGTTTCGTCAACAACGCGTTGATTTCGCCGTTGCGGAAATATCGCACTCAGGTACTCGCGCATCGGATCAAGAATCAGCGGACAGCCAGGCCGAACATCGAAAGCAGCGACGCCCTACCCCTGCTGGTGGATCCGGCGGAGTTGTCGACGAACTGATCTGTTGGACCGCGTTAGTGACCGGCCGAGGTGTAACAACAGGGTCCGCGCACTCTTCAGAGATTCGTGAACAAACTGCGATTAGTGGGTGTCATGTTTCGGATGGTGCGCTGAAGCGGATTCAACGTTATACTGTCACGGCAAATATGTACGTTCAGCCGAACTTCGGAACCCTGACGCGACATATCCGCAACAAATTCGATTTCCAAAGAAACTCCGGTTGGATTCGCGTGCGAAGAATGAATTCCCTGCCGATATCCAGCTTCTTCGGTACCAAAGTGGCCCCGGCCATTCAATCAATGTCTAATTATACTGCTCATGCCGACGTCAGGTCCTGAATCCTCAGCGAGTGCTCAACGCGACTTCGCGGCAGAGACGTGCCAGAAGCTGCGAAGTGCCGGCTTTGAAGCACTTTGGGCCGGGGGCTGCGTGCGCGACATGGTGCTGGGCACCACCCCAAAAGACTACGACGTCGCCACCAGCGCGACGCCACAGCAAGTGATCGATCTGTTCGGAACCCGACGGACTGTTCCCGTGGGCGTAAGTTTTGGTGTTGTCATGGTCCTGGGCCCACAAAAATCCTGTGGGCAGATTGAAGTGGCCACATTTCGAGCAGACGGTGAATACATCGACGGGCGGCGTCCGTCATCGGTTGAGTTCTGCTCTGCAGAGGAAGACGCCAAACGCCGTGACTTCACAATCAACGGAATGTTCTACGACCCGATTTCCGAAGAGATCATCGATTACGTGGGCGGTCGCTCCGATCTGCGGGCAGGCATCCTGCGTGCAATCGGCGACCCAACGGCACGCTTCAATGAAGACAAGCTGCGAATGCTTAGAGCCGTTCGTTTTGCGGCGACATGCAACTTTGAAATGGACGAGTCAACGCGCGCCGCGATTCGCCCATTGCGGCATGAACTTGTCCAGGTAAGCCCAGAGCGGATTGCTCAGGAACTTCGCCGAATGCTGTCGCATCGCACACGAGCTGTGTCCGTGGCAAGTCTGTTCAGTGTTGGGCTGTTGGACGTCATTTTCCACAGAATATTCGGTGGTGAGTTGGAGGGAAACACTTCCACAGCTGGTGCTTCTGTCGATCTCATCTGCAGCAAACTGCATCACCTGACCGAGGCAACTTTTGAACCAGCGCTGGCTCTTCTGCTGGAGTCGCAATTCGATCCTCAGGCCGGAAAGATGAAGACCCAATTCGTAGATATACTTCAAGAGTGTCGTGCGCTACGACTGTCGAATGAAGAAATCAACTGCGTGTGCTGGTTATTGACTGCCGCTGCAGAGTGCACAGATGCCAGTGAACTACCGCTGCACCGCCTGAAGCCCCTGCTTTCTGACCGGCGAAGTCCGTTGCTGCTGGACCTGCTGAAAGCGACTGCCCTTGGTGAAAACAGAGCATCGACAGACGCTTCGTTTCTTGAGGAGTACCAAAACCGTGTCCCTGCTGAGTTTCTGAACCCTCCGGCATTAGTCGACGGAACGGACGTGAAAGCCTTAGGGCTCAAAGCAGGCCCGGTCTTCAAGCTGCTCCTGACAGCGATCCGAAACGTGCAACTCGACGAAAAAATATCCACCAGGCAGGATGCACTCGATCTGCTGCGTCAATTGTCAACGACAATAGACAGTTGACTTTGGCACTGCCTGACAGCCTCTGGTCCATGAAGTCGCCTCAGTACTACAACTGACGCGAAGTTCGTCCGTCACAAAATGTTGAGCCCACCTGTTCTCGTCCAACTAACGTCTCATGGACAAACGGAAGTACCCAATTGCCGCATCCCGACGCCGATTTCACCACCACGGCCAGCAGCTCTTCTCCGGCGGCCTGTGCGGTATTGCTGGGGGCCAGCAACCTGACACTTGCATGGCCCCGCCTGATTTCCCTGGTGTGCCGGAGTTTCTCGACCCCGGTCGACGTGTACACGGCTCACGGCATGGGACGTTCGTATATGCTGGAGCGAACTGGTTTTGCGACGGGAAAGCTTCCTGGAATTCTGCGCTGCGGAGTCTGGGACGCATTACCTGCGATTAGTGACGCGGTCACAACACACGCCCTAGTGACCGACTTGGGAAACGACCTTTTGTATGGCTGCCAGGCGTCGGATGTGATCGACGCCGCAGAAGAGTCTGTGCAACGACTAAGGACATGGAACCCACGTTGTCGCATCGTGATGACCCGACCACCGACGGCGGCAGTCCACTCTCTGGGCCGGATGCGGTTCCTGATGTTCCGCTCGATGCTGTTTCCGTTTAGTCGACTGACACTGGAATGTATCCAGCAGAAGACCCAGGAGCTGGACGATGGCATCTGCCGGATTGCGGAACAATTTTCGGCGCACACCGTCCTTCCAGACCGAAAATGGTATGGACTTGACCCAATTCACGTCCGTCGACGCAGTCAGCGCAGGGCGTTCACAGAAATACTGGCCCCCTGGGATACCCAGGTGTGTGCAGCGCCCTCCTCGGCACAAACATTACCGTCCCGACCAACCGCAGCGTTAAGATGGGTGTTGGGGGCAGAGCGTCAGACACACCAGCCAAGTTCCGAAAGTCCAGGCGTATCGGTATTCGCCTATTAATCGGAAAGAAACGCGTTGCTGAGCGACTTTGTGGTGCTGATGGCTGCCAGTTCTGTTCTGAGTCGTTCCGAGGCGGCGGCGATTGTGACAGCGCGGGGCGCCGCCAAAGCAACAAGCTGAGCGACATCGAAATCCTTCAACAGACCGAAACACAGCATCTCGGGCATCTGATTGGCCCCCTGATTCTGCTCGATGAATTCCCGCAGACTGCCGGGACAGTCGTGCACCTGAACCGCATCGATTGCATTTGCGGAAAGGCCAGCAGCAGTCAGGGCGATCACTGATGTACGAGGACCGGCTGCAGCAATCGTCACTTCGTCACACTGAAATTCCTCGCGCGCCCATCTGGCCGCAGCCACCAGCTGACTGGCCTGAATTCCGAGCGGACGGTCACCGACACTGGCGACGAGAATCGCATACAGAAAATCTCGTTCCGTAATTTTCGATTCACCAAAGTAAAACGGATCAATCGCAAGCACTCGGTGTCTCGACTTCAACAGACGCTGCACCTGTTCGGAGGCCGCACTCTTTCCGTCATCGGACAGGACGACCGCGAGTTTTGTCGGTTTGGTTCCGGGCACCGACAATTCAACCACAGGCACTGTCCAGTCTCCGTTCATGCGAAGCCACCACCATGCAGCAGACAAAGTGGCCGATTCGTTCTGCGACTGGCGAATCGGCAGTACATCGAATTTCTTCGCACGAACAGTTTTGCGAAGTCGTTTCCGGTGCTCGGTCTGCCAGGCGTTCAGAGCGCCAGCAGAATTCGGCAGGCTTCGATTCAGATTGTCACTCAGTTTCAGAGCCAGCGTGTTGAAGTCGAGATTACCCGCCGGCAGTTCAACAAACAGATCCTCCTTCGACTTTACTTCGGCGTCACTTGGTATCTCTGCCGCGTCAAAACTCCTGTCGCCAGCAAAGAAGAAGTCGCCAAACATGCCGTAGAGCTGCTGTCGATTGTCCAGACCGAAGTTGTGGGTACCGGGGTCGTGATTAATGTGATAGCGAAGGTTCGCCGGCTTGCCGTACAGCTCATAAACTGGCTGAGCCGCGTGCAACAGTGGCGGTAGAGCATGTTCCGCCCTGAAGCAGCAGTTGTCTTCTGCGTTCTTTGTCAGCAGCGCCGGACGCGGAGCGAGCATAGCCGTCAGGTGCGTGTAGTCAGCGATCATTGCCAGGTCACAGGGTGTCTGCTCCGAATCGCCTAGATCACTCTGATATCGACCACGCGTCAGGAAACTGGAGTAACCCGCAACCGGATTCGCCAATGTGACACGTTTGTCAAGAGAACTGATGAAAATCGTCTGCCAGCCACCACCTGATAAGCCCGCTACGGCAACTCGAGCCGGATCGGCGTTTTCGTGCTGCAGCAGGATGTCCAGACCACGACTCATCGCAAGATAGAACGGCGCCAATCCACTGGTGCCGCACAGATTCATCTGATTCATGCTGTAGTGACTGAATCCCGCCGTTGCGAGCTGTCCCATGCCCAACCATTCCACGTTTAACGCCAACATCCCGCGTTTGGCCTGATTGATACACCGCAGCTGTTTGTAGTCAGCGGCCTTTCCATCGGCGCGGTCGTGTCCATTGACGTTCATGACAACGGGAACACGACCGTTCAACTGGTCTGGTTCGTACAGCAACGCAGCGACCCACATTCCCGGCACAACCTCATACCGCAGTTTGCGAATGCGATATCCGGGACCACCGTCAATTGTTTCCAGCCATTGCACCTGAGTAGGAATAGACCGCCACTTCCGACCTTCTCCGCGGAAGACGACTTTGTCGAGAACTTCCTTACGAACACTCTCGATGTAAGTCTCCCATTCGGCGACCGAATCTGGTTCCGACATTGGCAGAACATGTGATTCGGCGTATGCCTGGACCTCACGAAGCGGCAACTGAGGATCAATGATCCGTTTCGCCAGCGCGGATTGCACCGAAAGCTCTTCATCGGCAACCGTGGCAGCCGTCAACAAGCATAAGAACACGATGGCGACGGTCAGGTGCTTCAGCATGGGATACAATTCCAAGGGACGGATGTGAGGCGAATAACTGTCGAAAATCCAGTGGGATTGCAAAGGCAGGTGATACTGGCATGGCCACGTAAAAGCAATGGGACGCGATCCAGAGTCCCTGACCTGCGCGTTGCGGCCTCAGTCGGCTTCCAGGTCCATATGTTCTGCCTGTGGAATTTGCTTCCGGATGTTCCGTTCAATTTTGTCAACCTCATCCGCCAGCAGGTCCACAATCTCATCGGCGTATCGAATAGCGAAAGATTCAAACTCCTCGTACGACGAAATATTTTCGTACTCCGCGTGCAATTCATGTTGTTTCTGGCGGGCCAGCGCCGACCCATCAAAGTGAATGTCTGCCTTAATTCGGTAAGTACTTGTATCCAGAATTCTCGTTCGCAGGTCCACGACTTCTTCCACAGTCGGATTTTCGTTGAGGATTTCCAGCAACTGCCTGCGAATGTGCGGCGGAACGCTTTCGCCCACCAGCAGACTACGATTGCGCTGAATCAGCCAGCAGGCGATGCAGCCCAGTAGAACGCCAATTGTGATAGAACCGATGGCGTCCCAGTACTGATGTCCGGTAAACCATGTCAATCCAATCGCTGCGAACGCAATCACAATACCCAGGCAGGCAGCGGCATCCTCAAGAACGACAGCCACAACCGCCGGGTCGGCTTCTTTGCGCAGATAGGCAAAGAACGGCTGGCCAGCCGAGGATTTTCGAACAGCACGAACCGCGACGGACAACACGTAGAATTCAATCAGAAACGAGACAACCAGGACGCCGACCGCCCAGCCGTATCCACTGACTGGTGCGGTTTCGTGCAGTAACGAAGAAATGCCGTGATACACGGTGACTCCGCAGCCCAGAAAGAAAATCCCCACGGCCGAAATCAGCGCCCAGACATAACGTTCTGCTCCATAGCCATATGCATAATCTTCGTTTGCATCGTTAGCTGATCTCTTAATGCCGACCAGCAGCAGAATCTGATTCAGCAGGTCAGCAAACGTGTGAATGGCCTCGGACAATATGGCCCCGGAGCCAGTGGCAAAAAACGCCACGAATTTCGCGCACATGACGCAGGCATTGCCAACGATCGCTGTAATAACAGCCGCTTTTGAGCTCTCCGGACCAGCCATTCTTCAACTTTTCAACGACGCAGTAATAAATAACAGCGGCAACGAACGGAATCACATGAGACGCCGATCAGCAAAAACGTTATATTAAAGCCAAATCGCACGAATTGAAATGACATCGGAATGTCAGTGCAGAAATGAGCTCATCGTGTCGACGCCCTTTAAACCTCAGATGCGGCAATTCGTAACGTGGAACTGGATGACAAACTTTGCTACTGCTTCCATATCACCAAACGCAAGGTGGTTAACCATATACGCGTACACAAACCCCGCGTTGCCAGCCAGCTGAGCGATTGTGGCGGCGCCGGCACCGGCTGCGGCTGGTGTGTACCATTCCTGAAAAAATGCTTTGAGGCCGACGCAAACAATGAAAACGTCGACATCGCATTGACCGCCAATGAATACGAAACACAGCGTGCATCCTATAGAAAGACAGGGAGCCGGTGACGTGGAAGACATCATGATGATCAAATCTGACTGGCCGACTGTGACAAAGCGGAGACCATGAGCAAGGTTTCTGACGTATTGAAACTGGGACGTCACATCACCGTCCTGCCCGTCGTTCATGGCAGCGGAGACTTTGCCGTCGAGGTGCGCCGCCTGATGCTGTCGCAGAGTTTCGACTGCGTCGCGGTTCCACTTCCGCCGTCGTTTCGAATTGAAGTAGAGACTGCAGTCCAGTGGCTGCCGAATGTTTCCGTAGTTCTGCAGCGGGACCCACAGACGGAGTTCAGTGGCACAGATGAATACACGCCGGACGAACAGGATGACGTCGATGAAGGCGACGAGGGACGCGCCAGCTTTGTCCCCGTCGACCCTTGCCAACCAGTCATCGCCGCACTTCGCATCGCGATACAGGAGCACATTCCCCGGGAATTCATTAACATTGAAGATGAACGGTATCTTCCGGTTGGTGCGGTCCTGCCCGATCCCTACGCATTGAAGCAAGTGTCCGCGGAGCGATTTGCGGCCGCGACTCTGCCGTCGATTCCCCCCCCGGCGGATCCGGCTCATGTTCGTCGTGTCAGCTGGATGGCCAACGAACTGCATCGGCTCGCAAGGGGCAGAAAATCAGTGCTGTTCGTGTGCAGTGTCGTGGACTGGCCCTGGATTCGTGACGCTTACCAGACTGTTGTTGATCGTCCTGCAGCTCCGCTGCCTCCAACCAATCCCGCGCAAATATTCTCCGTGGAACCACGAACTCTGACGTTCATGCTGGGTGAATTGCCGTTCATCACGGGGCTGTATGAGCAGGCTCGAGCGACACTGGATGACGACGAAAATCTGTCGATCGACGGTATCAAAGCGCTCCTGCTGGCAACTCGAGACCGATACCGCGAAGAATTCAAACGTCGCGGCCGGCCGATCACGCCTCAATTGCTGATGGTTCTATTGAAGTACGTTCGCAACCTGTCGTTGATGGAACGCCGATTCACTCCGGATCTGTATACTCTTGTCACGGCCTCTCAGCAGATCGCCGGTGACCAGTTTGCCATTCACCTTGCAGAAACGGCCCGAGACTATCCATTTTCTGACGATCAGGAGTTTCCGCAACTGCGATTCGGAGTGGATCGTGCCGTGCTGCCGGACTTTACTCCAGTGCAGCTTGTCAGCCGATTGCCGGGGCATCCGGTCGTCTGGAGAAGCTGTCGCCTGCAGGCCAGACCGGAACAAAAACAGCAGATCCAATGGCAGAAAACATGGAATCCGTTCGGTCAGTGCAGCTGGCCGCCGGAAGACGTTGCGATCGAACGTTTTCGTACCCATATTAAGGACACCGCCCTTGACCTGCTGGGTAATGATCTGGCCAGAACTGAAAAATTCAGTGCCAGTATGAAGGACGGACTGGATATTCGCGAAACCCTCCGCAACTGGCACACCGGCGAGCTATTTGTAAAAGTTTTCCCCCCGGCGCGAGGCAATCTTGACTGTGTTGTGATGCTGTTTGATTCACCCGCCGATCCACGCGACTATCCGTGGCGAATCACGTGGCACGCAGAGAACCACGACGAATCAACGCTGTCGCTGTTTGCCACTGACTTTACTCAGGACGTTCTTGGCCCGGGCGTTGCATTGGCCCGCTATGGCGGCTGCATGTTTCTGTTTCCGCCAAGACATATTCCGGATGTCTTCAGCGATCCTCGCTTCGATTTTTCGGACACTCTCGAAGAGCGGCTGCTGGCGGCTGCACTGTACCACAGCAAAGAAAATCACATCGCATTGTTGAGTCATTCGCCCCCCGGGGCCGGCTGGCGACGCCTGGCACGAAAACACAAGAAGAAAATTGTCCACATTCCAATGTCTCGCTTCGCAGCATCAACCGTTGAGAAGCTGCGTATGTTCCACGTACTGAACGGCCAGCAGGTGAGAAGCTACGCATCCGAGTTCATCAGGAAGCCTTAGTCAGACACCGCCGTTTTCTCCCAATAATCGCTCGACGGAAGCGAATGGCTCACTGCTTGTGACGACCAGGACGCGCGCCGGCGTGTGGTTGCGATCTGCGACGAGTTCAGCATATTCCATTTTCTTTTGTGAGGTATTCGTGCAGATATGGCTGAGTCAGTGATTCAGGTTCAGGATCTTCGCAAGATTTATCGCAGTGGGGTGCTCAGGCGGCGTAGCGTAAATGCGCTCGATGGCGTCTCACTGGATGTACCTCAGGGGCAGGTTTATGGTCTGTTGGGGCCCAACGGCGCCGGCAAAACGACACTGATCAAAGTGTTGTTGGGCATTGTGCGGAAGACGTCAGGCGATGCCCGAGTTTTGGGCTATGCCGCCGGTGAAATCACGGCACGACGAAAAGTCGGTTACCTGCCGGAAAACCATCGCATACCGCGGCATTTGACGGGGTCAACGGCACTCGAATACTACGGATGTCTGAGCGGTCTGTCGGTAGGCGAAGTACGCCGACGTGCTCCTGACTTGCTGGATCGTGTCGGCCTGGCAGGACGTGAGCGAGACCGCGTCAGCGGATACTCGAAGGGCATGCAGCAGCGGCTTGGGCTTGCTCAGGCAATGCTGCACCGGCCCGACCTGATTATTCTTGATGAACCGACTGACGGAGTTGATCCCGTCGGACGTAAGCAGATTCGCGAAGTTCTGCGGAGCCTGGCCGATGAAGGTGCCAGCATTTTTCTGAACAGTCATCTGCTGCAGGAAATCGAACTGATCTGCGACCGCGTTGCCATTCTGTCGAACGGCAGCGTTCGCAAAACCGGCAGTGTCAAGGAACTGACGGCGGCCATCACTGAATCGCCGATGGTCTTTCGCATCGCGACGGACAGAACGACGGCGGAAAGCTGCTTCGAGCTCAGCACCGTCGCAAAAGTGGAAGACGTCGTCGACGGAGTGCTTGATGTTCATGCCAGCGTGCCTGAGCAACACAAGGTCGACAGGATTATAGATGTGCTGCGAGACCGTGGCATCAGTCTGTTAAGCATGAAACGAAGAGACCTGACACTGGAAGAAGCTTTTCTGCAGATAGTTCAGGAGAGCAAATCATGAGAGCTTACCTTGCGATACTGAAGGATTCATTTCGTGAAGCGGTGGCATCACGAGTCCTGCTGATTGCACTGGCGGGGATTGTTATCATTTTGCTGTTGTTGTCTCCGTTCGGCTTAAGTACCGACAAGGCGACGGAACTGCGCCGTAGTGAAATGCGGCAACCAGAGCAATTCCTGACGAAGCTCGTAAATGGAGCAGACGAGGAGAAGACACCGTCAGCGCATCTATGGACGCTGTTAAACGACACGCAGCAGGAACGCGTCAAAAACCTGTTGAACCCGAAACCTGACAATCAACCTCGCCGACGCGGTGGTCTTGGCGGTAACCCACAGAGAAGACAACTCGTGGATCAGTTAAATGAACTGCTGCAGGCGGAAGATTTTCACGACGCCGACAGCTGGAGAAACGTCACGCTGTCGGACGAAAACAAAGAGCTTTTGCAACAGCCGGAACTGAGCGGCCCCGAGTTGCAGCGCCGCAACCTTCTGTTGCTGACCGCCGCGTTTTCGCGTGAAATTGATGTGACTGAAAGCAACGCAATCTCCCTGGATTATGCTAACGCAACTTTGATCGGACCGATCCCGCTGACGCCTTCGCAGTTCGAACCGATTTTTGACCAGATCGTGGTTCGTGTCGTCGGCGTATTCCTTGGTTTCTTTGGAGTATTCGGTTCCCTGTTGGTTACTGCCGGTGTGATCCCTCGTACATTCGAACCCGGTGAAATAGCGTTACTACTGAGTAAGCCGGTCCATCGCAGCTATCTGTTCGTCACGAAGTTTCTGGGCGGCTGCATTTTTACGACACTGTATGCGTCCGTTCTTGTGACGGGAATCTGGCTGTTGCTTGGTATTCGCATGGGATCGTGGCAGCATCAATTGCTGTGGTGTATTCCCGTTTATGTGTTTCTGTTCATGGTTTACTACTCTGTTTCGGCTGTGGCGGGAGCAGTGTGGCGGAATTCAATCGTTTCACTCGTGCTGGTGGTGTTGTTCTGGACGGCACTTCAGGTCGTCGGCGTGACAGAAACGGCATTGCAGGACAGACTCATCAATGACAGGGGCATCAAAGAAATTGCAATCGTGGACTCGGGTCTTCTTACGGTGGATGGAGAACGAAACACACGGGTCTGGAATGCGGCTTCATCGGGCTGGGACGAAGTCTTCGAAGAACCGCCAGACAGCATGTCCGGTTTTGTTCGCAGGTTTCTTGCGTCCAGGGCTCGCTTTGCTCCCGTGTATGACTCTACCAGCAATCGCATCTTTGCTCTGCAGCTGACGGAGTCTCGATTCGGCGGGTTTGGCAAACCACAACTGATCGCCGGATACGCGACCGATGACTGGGAACGAGTTCCGTTGGGCCATTTGCCGGAGGTCGTCACGACGATCCTGATCGGCAATGATGGCCGCGTAATTCTGCCATCGTCCGGTCGAATCTATCGGTACGTCGGGCAGACAGAACAGGAACAACGTCGAGCTGACTTCTTGGGAAACATCACGGGGGGATTACTGAGCGGAGCGGGAAAAGCGTTTAAGGAAATACAACCCGGAAACATGCCAGACCTGGGCGAGAATTTTGCTGCAGCGATCAACCCGTTCGGCAACGAACTACTGCTGTTTGGGAAAGGTCAGTTGCACCGGCTGAAACCGACGGACGACGGCACCTATTCGTTAAGCCAGTCAAGAGACTTCGGTACAGACGATTCCGCCGTTGTCGACGTGGCTGGCCAGCACGCGGTGTTGGCACTGGCCAGCGGAACGATCCATGTGCTGAACTCGGAAACACTGGAAACGGTCCATCAGCAGCAGCTTGCAGAAGGCGTCCTTCCGCGAGTCTGCACAGGGGCACCGGATGGATCCAGTCTGGCTGTATTGACGCATGCCGAAACCATTCTGCTGTTTGATGGAAACTCCGGCCAGCCGATTGCGTGGCAGCCGCCCGAGAACGGATCCTGCTCGGCCGTCGCATATTCGTCAAATGGACAACTGCTCGTTTCCGATGGCCGCCTGGCTGTGCGAAAATATGACGTCACCACCGGGCAGCGGCTGAAAGAATGGTCCGAGCCGACCACATGGGTCTATGATTTATATGACTATGTCGTTCGGCCACTCTGGACGGTTCTACCGAAACCGTCCGAACTGGACGAATTTGTCACCTACATCATGAGTGGTGAGAAGTCTGTGCTGGCCAGTGGAGTACCGCCGTGGATGGCCAATCGCGGCAACCTGCAACAGCAGCGGGACACCTTCGATCCGATTCCCGTGGTGCGCGACAACGTGATATTTCTGATGGTCATGCTGTGTCTGGGGTGTATTCACGTGGCACGAAAAGATTACTAATCGTTCAATTCTTATCACTCCGTGTCACAGATGTGACATCCCCAACATCAGCCTGTTCAACAGAGAAGTTCGGCGACTCGTGGCCGCCATTGACGTGCTTCGGTGGCCCAGCAGCTGCTCCCACGGACCAGCACTGGCTCCGTCAATTGGTAAAAGGCTCTAAGGCCGCCACCAGCTTCGGCGTATTCAGGGTGCGTGTGATACGAAAGACTCCGGCAGGACCGTTCGCATGTCCGGAATAAATGAAGATGTGCTGTACGCTCCGTTTTCTGTCAACCACGGCTCCGGCCGGGTGGAAGCCGTCTGCATTGGAATAGAATTTCCCTTCAGTCGCCAGCAGACGACATTCACGACGCCATTGGCCCGTCTCCCAGCCCGCCGGATCCATACTCCACAGCCAGAGCTCCATCCGATGTCGCTCTGAACGCACGATCTCAAACCGTTGGGTGACAGGGTTAAGGCAGAAGTCAACGGTATCCACTAACCGAGGATCCTGCAGATTCGTATCGCTGACAACCGGAGATTGGCCCGGCAACCAGGTCAGTTGTTTGTGAGCGCGAACCGTCGTCTGGTCGCGAGTGACAAAAAGAAACCGACCTTCGTGAAACAAAGCGGCTGGTTCGTACTGAGGGAATCCGACGTCGTGTTCTTCGACCGCCCAGGTCGCGCCGCCATCAGTGGAGTTTAAAGCAACCAATCGATTGCTCAGCTTATGATACGAGTCTGCCTCGCCAAACCAGTTGCCGAAAACCATCAGTCCCTGCTGAGGATGATCCAGTAGACGTGGCCCCAGATTGACAATCTCGTGCAGAAAATTGTCATCCCTGAACGCTGTTGAGAAATGAGTCCATGTGCGGCCCGCATCATCGGACCGAAACACGCCGTGGTTGTTGATTGCGACAACCACGCCGTCGCGGGCTGTTCCGATCGAGTGCAGATGAATCTTGTAGCCTGACGTCGACGTGTTGCTCTTGTCGAATTTCGCCCTGTGCGAAAGAGGTACGATGCCGCCACGATTCCGGTCTTCGGGACGCATGCAATCTCGCAGATCATGCGGCTGTGACCAGGTCCTACCGCCGTCATTACTGCGAAGGACGATGCCATACGACATGGTCGGGTCGGGCTTCCCTGCACCTTTGGCATTGTGTCCGGGTATCCGCCGGTGCATGACCACAATGGTGTCGCCCGACATAGTGGCAATCGGCCAGCCAAAGTGATTGCAGTCGACTGCGGAGTCCGACGGCAAATGCACAGCTGCAATTTCGATCAGACCGGACGCCTTCGCCTTCAGAACCGACCTGGCAGCGGCATCCGTCAGCGCGAGACCATTCACTGGTTTCCGTAATGAATCGTCGAAAGTCTCCTTCGGGACCGATGGTTGCCAGTGTGGCCACATGGCGGCAGACCCTGTTGTGAGATTCGTGATGTGACGTTCTCCGCGACTAACCAGGTCCATCACAACAAGCTGCCGCACACCATCTCGCCTGGAACCATACGTCAGGAACTTGCCGTCCGGCGATGTTTGCGGATGGTAATGCAGAGTGCCATCGAGCGTCCTGGTCAGTTGTTCGGTCACGCCGTTCAGTGCCGCGGTGAACAATTCCACTCGGGAACCAACTGCGGCCGTGTAGAAAATTCGCTTGCTGTCCGTCGACCAAACAGGTGTGTCGCTGCTGCCGCCATGAAAATCAGGCACGTCCAGAAATTCGACAACGCCACGGTATCCACCGCGATCAGCCAGTTTCTTCAGCCCAGTCCCATCAGCACGGACGATGTGCGGGTGACAGTCGTAATGCTCACCGCTGACAAACAGGACCCACTGACCGTCAGGCGACCACACAGGATTGAAGTTGAAGGGGTGTCCGGTTTGAACAGGGACGGCATTGGTGCCGTCGGCATCGGCCAGGAAAACCTGATAGTTCTTGTGATAGGATATTCTGGTGCCATCGCGTGAACTGCTGAAACCGTACGTGAATTCTCGCGAACCCGCGGTCAGGTCCATCTTATTGCGCCCATCTCGGTCCATTCGGAACGGATGTGAAGTCCCTTCAATCAGCGCAGTGAAGCCCAGTTTCGAATGATCTTCCGGCCAGAAGAAAAGTCCTCCGTTATAGAAGCTCACACGCTCAACGCCGGTCACGTTCTGTGTGCCGCCCAAACTGATGTCAGTCAGGTAACTGTCAAGCTGCCAGCCTTCTTTGGTGAAATGAAATCCCTGACGCTCTTCCTCGATCTTCGCATTGTCAGGGCTTTGCCACGCTCGCGAAACGACAGCCGTTGTTCCGTCAGGCGACCATCCTCCAAACTGCGTCCACACATTCGCCTTGTCAACAAGATGAGCAGCGACTTCACGTGCTCCTGAACCATCCACGCGCACCACGTGAGCTCGCATAGTGCGTACGTTGGCATGCCGGCCGCCGGGCAAATTTGTCTTCAGCTGGGTGTAGCCGATCAATGGAACGACAGACGGTCGTTCATCGGCCTGCAGCGTGTGCGCGGGCGAGAGTAACAGCATGCCCAGAACGACGAACTTGTTGATCATTTCGTTCTCAATTGATGAGGTTCAGTTCAACTGAATGCACGTCAATCGCCCGTGAGCCGACAATGTCGGGCGCACTGAGACGAAGCTCGCCGTCTCCTTTGCGAAGGCTTAGCGTCCCCAGCTTCAGCGGGATAAAATCCTTCACGAAATAGTGCGATTGGGCGACTCGTTCTTTACCTTTGTCGTACAACGGCGGATCGAACACCTGTGTGACTCTTGCCTGCACGGCATCTGCACCTGCCGCGGAAAGCTGAATCGCTGTCCCCTCGTTGCCGGATGCGCAGGTGTAGTACACGGTCACTTCGTAATTGCCGGATTTGGCGACATCGATCTGCCATTTGATGAAGTCGTCTTTGCTGGTCCAGTTGGTAAAAAACGAGTTATTGGGAGCTTTGGAACTACGCTTGATTGTTCCGTGTTCCACTCCGTCTCGGGCAGGCAGCGTAGTCGAAGATCCGTACCCAACATGAAAAGGTCGGGCTGCATGAGCCTCAAAGCAGGCTTTCATGCCCTTCGCGTGATGTGCGACCTGATTGCGGAGTTTTGTTACGAGTTCCGGATGACGGTCGGCGACGTTGCTGCGTTGACCTGGATCCGCGGCGATGTCGAATAACTGACCCGCTGCATCAAGTCGAAATCGCTGAGTCCGCACGCTGACCTGATTCCTTCTTATTGCAAACAACGAGCGGGCTTCCCATTTCACGTCATTCTGCATTAATAGCGGACTGAGGCTGCGGCCGTCCAGGGGTTTGGTTTTCCGACGCCCGATACCCGCCAGATCTGTCAACGTTGGCATCAAGTCGATGGCCCCGCCAATCTGCGAAATGCTGGTGCCGGCAGAAATATGACCAGGCCAACGAATGAACAACGGAGAACGCAGTCCGCCCTCGTCGATGGACCCCTTTCGCCCTTTCATGCCGCCATTCCAGCGATAGGAATTCGGGCCGTTATCGGAAAAATACACCACGATGGTGTCCTCCTGCAGTCTTAAGTTCTTAAGAGTCGTCAGAACACGTCCCACATTCCAATCGATATTTTCACACAGCGCCAGCGCAGCACGAGTCATCATCACGTCTTCCCGATCAGGATCCCGATGTTCCATGCCAGGATTCTTATCTCGGAATGGCTCGTAAAACCGATCCGGCACCATCATTGGAGAATGCGGCGTATTCAACGGGATGTAGCAGAAGAAGGGCTGATTCTGGTTGGCAGTAATGAACGAAATCGCATGGTCCGTGAAGTCATCCACGATAAAACCGTTTCCGCGGACTCGCTGCCTGTTGTGATCCAGAGGCGGACTGAAGTAGTGCCCCCAGTGCCCGGACGTGAAACCATAGTACTCATCAAACCCGCGGTCGTTGGGATGAAGCGGCGGTTGTGTACCGTTGTGCCATTTGCCGAACGCTCCGGTGGCGTATCCCGCGGAACTAAATTGATCGGCAATCGTTGTTTCGTCAGCATTCAGCCGGCCCTCGCCGCGGCTGACTCCACTCACGCCGGTGCGAGGGTAGTATCGTCCCGTCAGAAACTCAGCCCGCGTCGGAGCGCAGACATGGCAGACGTAAAAATGTTGCAGGGTTGCTCCGTCGCGGGCAAGCGAGTCGATATTCGGCGTCTTCAGGTTCGTGTTTCCGCTGACACCAAGATCGCCCCAGCCCTGATCGTCCGCCAGAATCACAACCACATTGGGCTGGCGAGCCTTTGCCGATGGCGACATGGAAAATGCAATGAACAGGCAGCCCATGGCCAACTGTGTAATTACTGAATTCATGGTTGCGACTCCTCTGTCGGGTCGACGTCAGGCTTGCGGCGATCAAACTGAAACGGATTCGCATGGTCGTCAGTGACAGTCACCTGCAATGGCGGAGCGATACCACCCTGGTCGACCTGCACTCGCAGAATGTTCTGTGCCGCGAACGGACGGTCGTGAATCCAACGGTGTCCATCGCCGTGAAGGTACAGAATCGGCTTTCTGAAGTCGTTTGCATCCTTATTGAAAGGCCCGAAGAAATCGTCGTGTTTCTCAGCAGGCTGCGCATGACCGAAAACAACCATGCTGTTGACGTCAGTACCAAAGAGATTCAGATTGCGACGAATCCATTTCAAGTCGTCCGCATGACGCACCTTCCATTCCGCCGGATCGTGCACCAGGCCACCTACGATATTCAGGCCAACGAACAGAACTTCATTCTTCACAAATGAAAAGTTTTCTTCTCGTTCCAGTGGTCGAAAAACGGGCAGACGATGGTGCCAGCGCTGATCAAATCGCGTGAAATGTTGCTCCCAGAACGTCCACGCCTCTGCCGGATTGGCGCAGTCATTCCATTCGTTGTCGCCGGGAATAATAAATACGGGAACTGTGGCCATTCGCAGCATCCCGGCCACCTTAATATAAACAGCTTCGTCGCATGCTGATGCGCCCCCTTTGATGTCGCCCACATGCACCGCAAATTCGGCATCCTGTGGCAGTTCGGCCACCTGTTGCGTCAGCAGCACGTCTTCCTCCGGGGCATATGGCACGTCGCCCATCGCGTAAAACCTAACGCGTATGTGGGAAGCTTGACTGGCAGACGGCTTGTTCTGTGCGGCGGCCGACAAAGCAATATTCAGTGCCATCAGCATTCCGAACAGGAAATATTTCGTCATCATTAACAGCAATTCCTTCGAGACGACAAGCGGAGCGATGGTCCTGCTGCGCTCAGTCCGGAGTCACGGGGCGACCCGTCGAACATGTCTGCGTCTTGTAATAGAAAACCGGAGTGTGCGAACAGATTTGGCAACCATCAGGCAGGTTGGGGCCGCATTGAGCACCAGGTCAAACGGATGCCTTGCCGTTTCCACCAGATGCTGTTATCGGGGGCGCGCGGGACAACGTCAAGTCGGTCGATGCTGCAGACTTCGGTTTTCACTCAGTTGGACAGCGTATCTAACCTTTGCTTAGCGATGTCCTTCCGTTCGATCACCGAAAGATTTCCAGACGCGGGCCGGCATTATCCACCAGTCCGATGCGGACGGCGCGGTCAGAAAGTTCGTGCAGTGCATTGTCCCCGGAAGCTCCCAGATCCAGAGTCCAGTCATTGACGTACAGGTCGACATGCTGCATGAGGACCTGGTCATCAAATTCCTGGGCGTATTTCCGCATCGTCGGTAGGGGTGCGTTTCGATCGGCGAGGGCAAACTGCAGTGAGTCGTGAATGACGGCCTGGACTTTGGCGATGGTCTCCTCGGGCAGTGTCCGCTGAGCCACGATTCCTCCCAGCGGGAGCGGGCAATTTGTTTCCTGTTCCCAGCGAGTACCAAGATCTTCCACCAACCCCAGCCCTTCGTTCTGCCACGTAAAACGCCCCTCGTGTATGCACACCCCGAAATCCGCGTTGCGACGTTTCAGCATCGGCATGATCTCTGAAAACACGACGTGCTCAATCTGCGTCATGTCGGTGTAGAACAAACGAAACAGTAGTGCTGCCGTCGTGTGTTTACCCGGGCAGAGTGTTACCTGTGCACCGTCGCATGGAACAGTGCCTGGTTCAGCAGACAGTAACAGCGGTCCAACGCCGAATCCCAGCGCAGATCCGGTGGGAAGTACAACAGTCGTGGCTGCCAGCCGCAGGGCAGCGTGAAAGCTCGCTTTTGCAACATCAAAGTCGCCCGCGAACAGACGATTGTTGAGTTCCTGAATGTCCAGCAACTCGACATCGAATTCAAGACCACGCCAGTCAACCAATTGATTCATCAGGGCATGAAACGTAAATGTGTCGTTCGGGCACGTCGAAATCCCCAGGCGCACGATGTTTGTCATGTCAGACTCTCGATTATCAATTCGGCGGCCGCCGCCAGGGCCTTGTCGATTTTCCAATTCTCTTTGTTTCGATCCCCGGCACTGTTTGAAATACCACGAACGATTTCCACCGGAACATCGCAGAGTTGGCCCGCCAGCGCGACGGAAAAACCTTCCATGTCCTCTGCCGCAGCCGAGGGAAACTTTTCCAGACGCCGCCTAATGTCCGACGAATGCGCGGATGCGGCACATGCCGTCAGTAACAGGCCAGCACTCGGCTCATACAAAACTCGTCCTGCCGAAACCTGAATAACATCACCGATGTTGTTTTTTCCGGACGGTGCCGGTGCGCCCCAGTGCGGCCAGTGCATTTCTCCCGCCGTAAGAAATTGTTCCCCGGATCCCGCACCAACACCGTATGCGGCGACCTCGGAAAACCAGTAGGCCTGTCCAACCTGAACACGATCATCAAGGGCGCCGGCGATGCCGGCCAGAATGACTCGCTCCGGATTTTCTGCCGACAGCAGCTGCGCGGCACGTGCAGCGGAGGCGATGACCCCGAACCCACAGCACTCCAGCCGAATTGACGACATGTCGATCCGGGAAGTCAGTGCGCCTCGAAGTTCCGTCAATTCATGGTCAGTTGGAACAAGAATCAGAGTGGTTGCCATTGGGAGGAATAGTTCCGGATCTGGTTCGTCAAGAGTACATCGCGACCTTCAGGGAAGGACAGTGGAGTGACCTAGCGTTATGCCCTGACTGATGCCCTCGTCTAATATCGGCGTAAGAACGGACTTCTCCCCGTGGACGAAAATGTCATCGGATGATAACGCAGCTATTTTCATGTTCGTGTCATGGGGTCCAGATGGTTGCTGACGTGGGCTCATCGTCGGTCCTTGGACGGCGGCGGGCTTTGATGCGGATGTAGGGGGGAACAAAACGGCCTCGATATCCGTAATGGGCCACGGCCGCTTCGTAGTCAGCTCGCACAGGTTCGCTGAGATCTTCGATCACCAGACCGCTGCGGCACAATCCTCCCAGCAGGTCGTCAAGGCGATGCAGGTATTCGGTAGCCCCACTTTCACGATACGACTGATCAATCTGACGTGGCAGCGGGCCTTTGTGGTAATACTCGACGCCAATAACAAACTGGTGGCGTTCGTTACGATGGCTGATTTGCAAGCTTGTGGGCTGTTTGTGCTGACTGATATAGATACCGTCATTGCGTAGCACTCGAGAAATTTCCGCATACATCGGGCACAGATCGGGGATGTAACAGCTGCTTACGGGCTGGTGCACGACATCAAAGGAACTGTCGTCGAACATCCGCAGATCGTCCATGGACCCTCGAACCGTCTGAATATTCAGTCCTCGACGATCGGCTTCACGTTCGTCGAGTTGCAGCATGGAGTCGCTGACATCAACGACGGTGACCTTGGCATCGGCAACAGCATACAACACCGACTGCCACCCGCCTCCCGATGCCAGGCACAGCACGTCGAGCCCTGCCACGGTTTTCGGCAGCCAGCCGCGGCCATCCAGCACTTTCAGTGGATTGCGGCATTCCTCATCCGTGGCAACCTTGGCAAACAGGCTGCCACTGTCGGCCAGACTGTTCCAGACTCTGCGATTGGTCGTTTGATAATCTGTAGACACGGTTCGATCGAACGTAACAAAGATGGGAGTCAACAGGAGCAACAGAAGGGACAACCCCGACTACTGGACGTGACTTCTCGGTGGAATCCAGACGTTATATCTGGGGAAGGCGGGTCAGTCCCCACCTGTGGCACGATTTACCGAAACATTCGGCACAACAGGAGGCACGGAATCCCGACAATCGAGTCGAATTCAGACAACACCGTGATTTCGTAAGGTAGCCTCAACAATGTGATCGGTGGAATCCGGTCTACGTTTGTCGCGATCTGCGTACGTTGACAATTGTTGTCGGGAAGCTCTCGCACCTAAGTCCTGCACCCTGAAAACGATGCATCATTGGAGCAAATCACAAGAGTAGTAGAAGAGCACGGAATTCCACATGTTCCCTCAAAGAATCACATCACGACGACTTTTGGCGAGCCTGCTGCTGGCTGTCGCGCTGCCAATGGCAATGACGAGCAACGCACCGACAACAGAGCTGCCCGGCGGCCGATCTGCGGACCGACAGAACTCAACAAAGGCCTCTGAAACGCCGTCTAAGATAGAGGGATTTACAAAACCGTACGCAGACATCAACATGGCTGCAGCCGAAATGGGAACCTTGGCAAACGTCGCAGTAAAAGACGGTGACGTTGTAAAATCCGGACAGCTGATCGCCAACCTGGATGATGCCGTTCTGCAAGCGTCGCTGGAAGTTGCGAAAGCCGGTATGTCGGCCAAAGGCGAACTTCAGTCGGCTCGCACTCAACTGGAACTGAAAACAGTTGAACTCGAAAAGCTAACGGAACTATTCGGACGAAATCATGCCAGTCAGCAAGAACTGGATCGAGTCAAGGGTGAGATCCGAATCGCGGAATCGCGATACCAGTCGGTGCAGGAAGACCTTGCTGTTCGTCGACTTGAATATGCTCGAATCGAAGCCCAATTAAAGTAGCGACACATTCTGTCCACGATCGATGGAATTGTCGTTGAAGTACGCAAAGACTGCGGTGAATTCGTGTCGCCTTCAGATCCGGTCGTCGTACGAATCGTCCAACTGGCTCCGTTGCTGGTCGTGTTCTCAGTGCCCGTACACCGCCGGCAGAAGATCGTTGCGGGGCAACCGATCCAATTACAGGTGGGCGATCATCCCACACCCGCGATGGCAACTGTAAAATACGTTTCGCCGACCGTAGACGCCAGCAGCGGTACGTTCCGGGTAAAGGTTCGTTTGCCAAATCCGGAACGAAAATGGCACAGCGGCGCGAAGTCAATTCTTCTGCTTGATCAAAGCACCCCGGCGATCTCATCTTCACCTAAGGTCGCCACACGAACGAAACAGGACCGATGGAAACCCCAATGCAGTCCCCTCTGCAACGGAGAATTCTCCTCTCCACACCCTTCAGCCTGAGTCGCGCGGCGTTCCTGCGTCGCGTCTGCCCCTGCTTCAGCGCACGGTCAAACACGTTGCCAGTGCACCCCTTGAAGATATCGTCGGGCACTCCATCATGGCCTCCGGAATCGCGTCCGTCGCGCCCGCTCCCCAGGCCGATCGCCCCTCGGCAATCACTTCAGATTTTTCCGCGGAGCTTGATGAAGCCTTTTCATGCTGTGTAAGCCTGGAAGACGTTCAGGCCGCGGCCGCCGATGTTCTGCAGAAGCACGCCGGCGCAGTCTTCGTTGGGTGGCACACCGCTGCCACTCGTCAGATCGGCAGCACAGATCAGCTGGAAGGTCTGACATGTCCCGTTGATGGGCTTGCAACAGAGGCTCAGCAGACTCTGTCTCGCATTGCCAAAGAGGCAGTCCTTCAGCGCCGAACCGTTGGATCCCCCATCACCGCGGAACGAACCGTCGCGACGAGTGTGCCGATAAACGCAACGTGTTCACTTGTGGCCATCAGCGACGACACCGACCCATGCGACAAACTGACTCGCAGAACAGCGGTTGACCTAGCTGCTGCAAAGATATCACAATGGCTACTTGCGGCTGAATCCCAACAGTTGCTGAAGAACTCAGAACACGTCGCCGCCCTGGTTGATCTCACTGGACGCATTCTGGAATGTAAAGGCGAGGAAGCCGCACACCGCAGCGTGGTTGCCGAACTGAAACGGTTTCTGGGCGCCAGCAGCGTACTTCTGGGCGTCTGTCCGGATGAAACGGCGGCGTGCCGACTGGCCGTGTCTTCCGAGGTATCGGACATTGATCAGTTTTCCAGTTCAACGCGAATGACGGAAGCAGCGCTCCAGGAATCCATTGCCCGTTCCACGGCGTCGATCTGGCCCACCAGCGATTCGGTAAACCGTCATGCCTTGTTGGCGCACCAGCAATTCGCAGATAACGTCGGGGCAGACAGCGTGGTCGGTTGTCCACTGCGAACCGCGACAGGATCAAACGTCGGAGCAATGCTGGTCACATTTGGAGTTGCCTCCGGAACAAATGATCAGACTGCTCCTCGAGCCATCCCGCCTGAAAAAAATGCGTTACGCGCTTCAAATGCTATAGGCTTCCTGCGGTCCGGAGAACGTTCCATCGCGAACGCATTGAACGTCCAGAGCCGTTCTTTCAACAGCCTGACGCGTCTGTTTCGCACGGCCATTCGTGGCATGCTGACCATTAAGCTCGCACGAACAGTGCTCACTGTCGCAGCTGTTGTGACTGCAGTTCTGCTGATTCCAATGGATTACCAGGTTTCCTGTAACCTGGAGCTACAACCTGTTTCACGACGATTTATCGCATCGCCATTTTCCGCCCCATTGGAAAAGTGCTTTGTGGAACCTGGCGATATCGTCCAGGAAGACGAACTGCTGGCCCGACTGGACGGCCGTGAATTGAAATGGGAACTGGCAGGGATACAGGCGGACGTCGGCAAGGCCCGCAAGGAATACAACACTCACCTTTCTGAACAGGAATTCGGACTGGTCGCCATCGCGCGTCATAAACTTGAACGCCTGGAAAACCGAGCAGCATTACTGGCAAACCGTGAGGACAATCTGGAGATTCGAAGTCCAATGGCGGGCGTGGTTGTGGCAGGGGATCTCAAAGACACAGAAGGTGTACCCCTGGAAACCGGCGAATCGCTGTTTGAAGTCGCACCGCTGGATCGAATGGTGGTTGAAATTGAGATACCGGAAGAAGACGTTCGACATGTCAGCCAGAACATGAAGCTGACGTTTCACCTGGATGCCATGCTGGGGGAAACCCTTGAAGCTCAGGTCCTGCGAATTCATCCTCGTGCCGAAGTCCGAGATCAGGACAACGTATTTATCGCTGAAGCCGAACTTGCGAACAGCTCCACAACATTACGCCCGGGCATGAAGGGAGTGGCAAAGGTATCCACTGGTGCTCGACCAATCGCCTGGAACCTGTTTCACAAGCCTGCGGCTCACATTACCGGCTGGTTGGGGTGGTAACAATGTTCTCAGCCCCGGACGCCTCAACGGTTGACCTGACACGCACACGACTGGCCCTGCGGCCGGACCTGAACTTTACTGCGCAGGTCTATGGTGACGAAACGTTCTATCACGTCGAAGTTCCATCGTGCTCCGAGTACTATCGCATAGGTTACACAGAATACGTTTTTCTTTCGCTGCTTGATGGTCGCACAACATTCTGTGAAGCACTCGCCATAACGGCCAGAACTCAGGGGCCGGACGCGTTTAGTCAACAGCAGGCCCTGTCGCTGTATTCATGGCTGCTGGAACGAGGGATCGCCGATTTTGCAGGCGACTCATCCGGAGCCGGGGACAGCGCGGCAACCAGAAAGAATCCCGACGGCAACCTGCTGCAGAAATGTAATCCATTCTGGATTCGCGTGCCGTTCGGGTGCCCTGACGACATGCTGAAGCGGCTTCAACCTCTTCTGGGATGGATCTTTTCTCCCGTAGCCACGGTCATTGGCGTGGGGGTGATGGTCCTGGCCGCGGTGCAGCTCGGAAATGACTGGCAGAAATTCCAGTCGGCTGCGACATCTGTCTTCGCCCCGGATAACTGGCTGTGGCTGCTGTTGGCCTAGGTGATGCTGAAACTCGTTCACGAGATAGCTCACGGTCTGACATGTCAGCGCTACGGCGGAGGAGTCCACGAAACCGGCATCATCTTTGCGTTCTTCGCGCCACTGGCCTATGTCGATGTCACGTCTTCGTGGGGATTCTCATCACGCTGGCACCGAATTCATACAGCAGCGGCCGGAATGTACGTGGAATTGCTGTTGGCATCGGTGGCTGTGTTCACATGGTCACAGATGGAATCACAAATTTTGTCGCATTTGCTGTACAACGTCATCGTCATGGCAAGCCTGTCGACGATCCTGTTCAATGCCAACCCATTGATGCGTTTCGATGGTTACTACATCCTGTCTGACCTTCTGAACATCCCCAACCTCTACTCGAGATCTTCGGAGGCCGTGCAGCAGTTGTTCGGACGGCTGCTGCTGGGTCTGCGTAACACCAGCCCCGCTGTGACCGGCCCGCACCTGTGGACGCTCCGGATCTACGGCGTCGCGGCCACATTCTGGAGACTGCTGATTTGCGCCACACTTATGATCGCCGCTTCGGTGTTCTTTCATGGTGCGGGCATCTTTCTGGCGATCGCGGGACTGGTCGCGTGGTTTGGAGTCCCGGCCTGGAAAGCAATTCAATCCGCCTCACGACTGATGGAGTCAAACCCGACGCGATTACTGCGTGGCGGCATCGTGGCCATCCTGTTTCTGGCAGTCACCTGCGGAATTCTGTTTGGACTACCGGCGCCGTTTGCCTCAACTGCTCCGGGAACAGTCGAACTTCATGAGGGTTGCCGAATTCGCAGCAGCGTCGACGGCTTTGTGACGTCTGTCCTTGTTCAGGACGGACAGATAGTCAACGAAGGCGACCTGCTGATGACGCTGCGAAATGATGAACTGTCGACGCAGTTAAAGGACATTGAAATTCAGATCCGACAGGAAACCGTTCGCCGTCAGACTGCGATGAACGAACACGATGCGGGGGCAGCTCGCGTGGCTCTGGGAAATCTGTCATCGCTGCAGACGCAGCTGCTCGAGTCCCGGCAACAGGTCGCAGGACTCACAATCCTTGCCCCCACCTCCGGACGGGTCATGGCCAGAAATCTCCACGACCGGGCCCATACCTTTGTGAATGAAGGTGACGATCTGCTGGTCGTCGACGACGGACAGCCCCGCGAACTGATCGTCTCAGTCGCGCAGAAAGACTTCCGCCTGGCAGCCGACCGGGCCGGAACCGCAGTCGAATTGCGAATTGGCACGCGAGACGGATCAAGCGGCATGTTACAGCGTGTGACACCGCGGGCTTCCACGCGTCTGCCGCTTTGGCCGCATCGGCCGGCGGCACCCTAGCAGTGACCACGGACAGCACTGAGTCGGCAGACGAACTGAAGCTGACCGAACCACGGTTGCACGCCATCGTTGAGCTGCCGACAGATACCGCGTCGAACGCTTCGATTGGTGAACGAGGTTACATTCGCCGTGGACGTACTGACCGCTCACTGGCCACGTACGTGTACTATCAAAGTGCGGAATGGCTGGGAGACCAGATCGAAACGGCCCAGTCGGCTAATCGGCAGCAGCTTCAGTAACGACCATCAACGCGTTATTTTCCACATCGTACTGGTATTGTTTTCCGGGACCGAGCTGCGGCAGACGAATCTTGTTCGCCTTGATGACTTTCGTCATGAACTCCTCGTGATCTTTCGGATAACGACCTTCGCTGGCGTTAAAAAGATTAACCGCCTGCTGGATCTGTAGCTCCCCAATCTTCTGCTTTGTCGGTTCATAAGCTTCCAACGCCCCGGTCAGTGGATTGGAAATCTTGACCTTTGAACTGACAGTCTGCTTGCCCTCTGCAGCCTTGAACTGGCCGATGTCGTCTGTCGTCTTCAGCTTCGCAGTTTGTTTCGGTTGAGACGTCTGCGGTTCCACCAGATCGCCACATCCCGCGGTCATCACGAGCAGCGGCAGAATCAAAATCAGATGTCGGCTGGTCATATTTGAGACTTTCGATTTGCGGTAAGGCAGGAAACACACTGACCAGTCTATACTATAACTACTGGTGACTGCAGTCATGAACCAGGACCGTTCCAATTACAGAGAGAAAGTCATGTCAGAATTTCGCACTGAACGCGATTCGATGGGTGAAGTTCAGGTACCGGCCGATGCCTTCTACGGAGCTCAAACACAAAGGGCCGTTGAAAACTTCCCAATCTCCGGATGGGAACTGCCCCCGGACCTGATCCACGCGATGGGACGCGTTAAGTACGCCTGCGGCGTGGCCAACCGTGACCTGGACAAACTGACGGGGACGGGCAAAAAGCCGCTGAGCGACGAACAGGTAACAGCCATGCTTGAGGCATGCCAGGAAGTATCCAACGGCGAACTTGATGATCAGTTCCCGATCGACGTGTTTCAGACCGGTTCCGGTACTTCCAGCAACATGAACGTCAACGAGGTAATCAGCAATCGTGCCATTGAAATCCTTGGTGGTGATCGCTTTGCCCCTGAGAAGACGATTCACCCCAACGATCACGTGAACATGGGGCAAAGCACCAACGATACGTTCCCCACAGCGATTCATGTCGGAGTCGGCACGGCCATTCACAACGACCTGGTCCCGGCACTACAGCGATTCGCCGACGAACTGAAGAACAAGGCAGACGCATGGGACCAGATCATCAAGATCGGTCGTACTCATCTGGCAGACGCGACGCCACTGCGTCTGGGGCAGGAATTTGGAGGTTTCGCACGGCAGTTGCAACTATCGATCCAACGTGCTCAACGCGCCATCGCCGCCGTATTGGAATTGCCTGTTGGTGGCACGGCGGTGGGATCGGGAATTAATACTCACCCCGAGTTCGGCAGGCGAGTCGCTGCGGTCCTGGCCGAAGTCACGGAAGTTCCGTTTGTTGAAGCTGAGGACCATTTTGAAGGAAATGCCCAGCGTGACGGTCTGGTTGAATGTCATTCTCAACTGAAGGCCGTGGCGACAACATTGTTTAACGTCAGCAACAACATCCGCTGGCTGGGGTCCGGGCCGCGGTGCGGGTTTTACGAAGTGAAGCTGCCCGACCTTCAGCCGGGATCTTCCATCATGCCCGGCAAAGTGAACCCTGTCATGTGCGAATCCATGATGCAGGTCTGTGCTCGCGTGATCGGCAACGATGCCACGATCACGATGTCTGGTGCGACCGGCGGCCAGTTTCAGCTGAACATCATGATGCCGGTGATGGGCCAGACGACTCTGGAAAGCATCATGCTGCTGTCGAATGCGATCAATGCATTCGTCGAATTCTGTCTGCTGGATATGGAATCCAACACAGAGGCCTGCGAAGCATCTGTTGAGAAGAGCCTGTCCATGGTCACCAGTCTTAACCCGCACATCGGTTATGAAAAAGCATCAGCCCTAGCGAAGGAGGCATTCAAGTCAGGAAAGACGATTCGCGAATTGTGTACGGAACAGGACATCCTGCCACCGGATGTCCTTAAGGAAGCTCTGGACCCAATGAGCATGACAGAACCTCAGGCGTAATCGACTCCAAATGCAATCCACCGGCTCTGCTGTTGAATCGCACGTTTCGGAGCTGCCCGTCGGCGGCTGCTTCCCTGACGTGTCGGGGCTGCTGCCGCTGCATCAAAGCGCCAGGGACCGTTGCCTTGCCAATTTGGTCATGCATGTCGCAGGCTCAGTCGTGTAGAATCTCCAGTCCGCCCTGCTCACCCACCACCCAATCGAATTGACGCGATTCTGATGCGAGACTCGGAAGTTACCACTGTCATGAGCCTGCGTATCCTGCTGTGGGCTACCGTTTTCAGCCTGACAACGGAAACTTCGCGTGCTGCCGATGATCATCTGTCCGAGGCAGCAGAATTGTTCCTGAAGTCTCAATGCCTCGACTGCCACAGTGGCGACGATGCAGAAGCCGCTCTGGACCTGCAACACCTTTCCCGGGATCTAAACACGCAGGATAACTTCGACAGGTGGGTCCGCGTCTTCGATCGTGTCGACGCTGGTGAGATGCCACCGAAAGATTCTGATCCAGCGCCGGTTCAGACATCAACGGAGTTTCTTCGCAACACGGGACAATGGCTCAAGAGCCATCAACGTCAGCAGAATCAGTCGCTGGGCCGCGTGCGGGCTCGGCGTCTGACGAATCTTCAGCTGGAACGCACGCTGCACGATCTGCTGGGCATTGATGTCCCATTGGCCGTCCACATGCCCGACGAGCCTCGCACGAATGGCTTTACCACCGTGGCTGCAGGTCAATCGATGTCTCACTTTCAGCTGCAGACACACCTGTCTGTTGTTGACGCAGCACTAAACGAGGCCTTCCGGCGAGGCATGTCTGAACCGGATGAGACAGAAACGTTCTTAACACCACAGCAGATCGTTCGCACCAATCCCACACGGCGGTGTCGTGAACCGGAAATGCTGAACGGCAAGGCCGTCGTTTGGAGGGCACGAACGACTTTCTACGGCAGAATTCCTGCCACCACCGCTCGCGAAGACGGGTGGTACCGAATCAAAATCAAAGCCTCTGCGTTGAACACACCGAAGAACGGTGGAGTCTGGTGCACCGTTCGCACTGGGCCGTGTGTCAGTAGTGCTCCGCTGCTGGGCTGGTCAGGCGCCTTTGAAGCAACGGACGAACCGCAGGACTGGACGTTTGAAGCATGGTTGCCGAAGGGTCACATGTTCGAAATCCGCCCTGGCGACAGCACTCTGAAAGAGGGAAAATTCAGAGGAGGCCAGATTGGAACCGGTGAAGGCACGCCTCAGAATGTGCCGGGCCTGGCCATTCACGCGTTGACACTGGAACGCATTCACAAAGGGGCATCCAACACGGCAATTCGCCGGCACCTGTTAGGTGAGTTAAAATTCAAATGGAACCGCAGGACGAAATCACAGGTGTTGATTTCGCAGACACCTCTCAACGACATTGCTGGCGTCATGAGACGGTTTGCTCGCCGCGCGTTTCGTCGTCCGGTGTCCGATGAAGTCGTTGCCCCGTACATCGATCTGGTGCAGCAGGACCTTGACAACAACGTTCCGTTTTCGGATGCGTTGCGCGGAGGATACCGAGCGATTCTGTGCTCGCCACGTTTTCTTCACTTTCACGAAACTCCGGGGCAGCTTGATAATCACGCTCTGGCATCGCGGCTGAGTTATTTCCTGTGGAACAGTATGCCCGACGAGAAGTTAATGACCCTGGCCGACGCAGGTCAGATGCACGAACCGGAGGTGCTTCGACAGCAACTGAATCGAATGCTGAAGGATGGCCGCGGTCAGAACTTTGTGAAGGATTTTGCAGCGGAATGGCTGGACCTGAGCGAGATCGACTTCACCGAGCCGGATCGCAAACTCTATTCAGGCTTCGATGTCATCGTTCAACAGTCCATGCTGGATGAAACGCACGCATTTCTTGCCAGAATGATCAAAGACAATTCCAGCATCACGAATCTTATTGATGCAGATTTCACATTCCTCAACAGTCGTCTTGCACGTTATTACAACATCGACCGCGTGGATGGTGATCAGCTGCGACGGGTCAGTCTGCGGCCGCAGGACAAACGCGGAGGGCTGTTGACACACGGCTCGATCATGAAAGTCACCGCCAATGGAACAACAACGTCTCCGGTGATTCGCGGCGTATGGATTTCGGAACGACTGCTGGGCATCGAAATTCCACCACCTCCGGAAGGCGTACCCGCCATTGAACCGGATATCCGCGGAGCCAAGACCATTCGTGAAATGCTGGCAAAGCACAAGGCTGACGTATCCTGTGAGTCCTGCCACGTGAAGATTGACCCGCCGGGATTCGCTCTGGAGAACTTCGATCCATCGGGGCGGTGGCGTGAACGATACATCTCTGTGGTTAAGGGGCGCCGGAGTAGGGGCCTGAAAGTAAATCCCGAATTCGACCTGCCCGACGGCCGCCACTTTACATCACTGAAGCAATTCCAGAACCTGATTGTCGCTGACGATGATGCGCTGGCGGAAAATGTGGCTCGACAGCTGCTGACGTACGGAACCGGCGCTCCGTGTGGATTCGCCGACCGCCACATCATCGACACGATCGTGAAACACACGGAATGGAATCAGCACGGACTGCGGTCGCTGATTCAGGCCATTGTCACCAGCAGCGTGTTTCGAAAAAAATAGAACAGGTCAAACTGTGGGAGCTATTGGGCTGCATCCTTTCCTGGCCAGTTGCCCCACCAGTCCAGAAATCGCTTCAACTGAGTCTCTGCGAAGACCTTCTGGCTGGCGCTGAGTTCATCACTTTGGTTGAAGTGCAGTTCAAAGTCAGCATCGCCCAGCAGTACCAGCAGGTACTTGTAGTACAGCACCAGGTCAGGCCCTTCATCAAACGTGGATAACACGATCAGGGCTTCGTCCAGTTCCTGGGCGAAACGCCTTGCTTCCGTGTCTCCCTGCACAGCCGCTTCACAAAGAGACACCAGTTTCAGAACCTGTTGCGGAAGGCAGTTGCCGATACCCGTGATCGCTCCTACCGCACCGCAATGCAGAAAACCGTGGACGACCTGAGTGTCAACCCCCACCATCAGCAGTACGTCGTCTGAAGCGTGGGTAATATGCTCGGCAGCGTAGCTTAACGACGCAGCGCCGCCGAACTCCTTGAACCCCACAAGGTTTGAGAACTCACGCCGCAGATCAAAGAACAGGTCCGCCTTGGTTTCGAATCCGTAATACGGACTGTTGTAAATGACAGCCGGAATGTCCGGCGCTGCGGAAAGAATCCCGCCAAAGTGTGCCCGCTGTGCCGCGGCCGACGTTCCACGTGAAAGAACGCGAGGAATCACCATCAATCCGGCAGCACCAACACGTTGAGCGTGCGCCGCATGCTCTGCCGCCAGTTTCGGATTCTGAGCTCCCGTCCCGACAACTACCGGCACTCCAGCCTCGACGAGCTGTCGGACGCCTTCCTGACGTTGCTCATCCGACAGCAAGGGCCAGTCGCCCATCGATCCACAGTAAACAACGCCATTCATCCCGGCCGCCATCAACTCTGAAGCTTTTCGGACAAGGGCAGCGTAATTGGGTGAGCGATCCGGATGACATGGGGTCATCACCGCGGGAATACATCCGCAAAATACGTTTGAATTCATGGATTAACTTCGACGTTTTGATTGATGGGGCAAAGGAAATGCTGGCATTCCTCCGGAAGATCTTCAACAGTTCCAGAATGTTAGCCGTCACGACTTTCGTTTGCGGCCCATTGCGGACGATCCCGCTGAATTTTTCTTGGGTTGCCGTGCCCAAGAATGGTCGTGAGACAGCATCATCTACGGGCACCAGAAACAAAATTGAAGTTTGATGGAAGTTACAGAGTGAATCCGCCCGACATCGACGTCTATGCAGCTCCTCAAGACTCCGGCACGCCGCCTCGAGCCCTCTATCTCCACGTTCCGTTTTGCCTGCATCGCTGCGGCTATTGCGATTTCACGCTGGTGGCCGGTCAGGATGATCTGGTGCCGGCGTACCTGCAGGCGCTGACCAACGAACTCGACCAGCTGGACGACAGTTACGAAGTCGACACCATCTTCATCGGTGGAGGCACACCAACACATCTTTCCGTCGAACAGCTGGAACGCCTGGCTGGGATTCTATTTGGCCGATTCACGCTGAGTTCAGGCGGCGAATTCTCTGTTGAAGCAAATCCAGACGGTCTGAGTGACGATGTCATGAAGACACTGGTCGGCATCGGCGTCAATCGACTAAGTCTGGGAGTTCAATCCTTTGACGAAGAGATCCTCAGGACACTCGAACGCCAGCACACGCCCGACGAGGCAGACGATGTCATTCACCGGGCCATCGGTACGTTTCCACAAGTCTCTCTGGATCTGATCTTCGGTGTGCCGGGACAGACAATCGACTCATGGACCACAACGCTGGCGGCAGCCCGACTGTTCCCGATCAAACACGTTTCAACGTATGGCCTGACCTTTGAAAAGGGAACCGATTTTTACCGAAGGCTGCAGCGCGGCCACATCCACGCCACTCCGGATGACCTTGAACGTGACATGTACGCTGCCGCAATGGCACAATTGGGCAGTTCCGGTATACCGCAATACGAAATTTCGAACTTCGCACAGCCAGGATCTGAATGCCGCCACAATATGGTTTATTGGCAGGCCAGAGAGTATTTCGCTTTCGGTCCCGGTGCAGCTCGCTACGTCAACGGTGTACGCAGTACAAATGCCCGCAATGTCACACGCTGGATCAATTGCTGGCTGAAACAGGAAGCGGCACTTCAGGAAGTGGAGCAATTATCGGCCGAGGAAAAGATTCGCGAAGCCATCTTTCTGGGCCTGCGACTTGTCGAAGGAATAAGCATAGACAGTTTCCGGGACCGATTCGGAAGCAACGTCGCCGACATTGCAAGAGCCTCAGCTGCGCAACATCTGGACGGCGGACTGCTGGAAATTGCTGACAGCCACCTGAGACTGACGCTGGAAGGGCGTTTCATGGCCGACACGGTCATTGCCGATTTTCTGTAATCCAACACGAATCTGGCGGCTTCATCGGGCCCCGAATTTTAATATTTCACCCACATGCCATCGTTTAACCGCGCGGACATCGACCCGCGCTGGCCCGGAACGCGGACCGCCGAGCACGCAGTTAAACAACAGCATTCGCCATTCCCATTCCTTCCGCAAAGACGTCTTGACCCATTTCCGTTTACGGACGTAAACCGTTTACACTCGTAAATGAAGGAGCGACGTCCGATGCAGATCTCCGATGCCGAATGGATTGTGATGAATCTGATCTGGGAATCTGCGCCGATTGATGCCAGCCAGGTGATTGATCAACTCGGCGAGGCAAACTGCTGGTCCGCCGCGACCATCAAGACGATGCTGCATCGACTGGTCAAGAAACAGGCTCTGTCGCACGAAGTCGACGGCAAGCGATACATCTACCGCAGCAACGTTCGTCGCCACGACTGCATTCGCAAGGCCAGTCGCTCGTTTCTGGATCGTGTGTTCGGCGGTGATGCCGCCCCCGCGCTGCTGCACCTTGTTAAGAACTCGAAACTGTCAGCCGACGAAGTGGCTGAACTTCGTCAGTTGCTGGATTCAAAAGCCCGGAGCCAAAAGGAATCGTCGAAATGATCGAGCACTTCATGGAAGAGTACATCGCGACCGGGCTGGCATGGGTTCTGTTTGGGGCATGGCGAGCCATACCGCTGGTCGTAATCGCCCTGGGCATTGAGCTGTTGACGAAAAGAAAGCTTGCCGCCCGATTCCATTGTCTGTTGTGGACCCTTGTTATTGTACGAATGGCGTGCCCTGTTTCGGCGACCTCACCCTTCAGTCTGCATGGACATGTAGACCGCCTGGCCGAATATGCGATGACCGGCCCTGCGGAAGCCCCTGCAACTGACCCTGATCCGTACACCGACATGTTTCAGGACGACGATGGTAACACGATCACGCAAGTCCGCTTGCCTTACGGAGCGCCAACGGAGTTTCAGGTCGACGATCTGGCTCTGCGGACGGAGCCCCTACAAATTTCCGCTGATGTGGTTTCCGAAGGACAGAGCAGCGTCGACTGGGAGGCCGTACTAGCATACGGATTATTCGGCACCTAGCTGATCGGCACCCTGGGATTGCTGATTCGTGCGACCGTTCAGTACCTTCGATTTGCGATCCGGCTGCACAGCAGCCCGGAGACGACGGACCAGGCGACCATCGACAAGGTACTGCGAGCCTGCGATGCGACTGGCTGCCCTCGTCGGCCCACATTGAAGGAAGTAGATGGCCTGACCGTTCCGGCGGTCTTCGGTGTGCTCAGACATACCATCTGCCTGCCAGCGGGAACGGTCAACGAACTTTCCCCCGAGGAGTTTCGCTGGGTGCTGAAACACGAGATCGCCCATATCACGCGACGCGACTCACTACTGCTTTCTATGGCACTGCTGGTACGAGCGTGCCATTGGTTCAACCCACTGGCATGGCTTGCCGTTTCCAGACTGAGGAATCATATGGAGCAGGCGGCCGACGACACCGCCATGCGGTCCGAATCGCCGCAATCGCTGATCGACTATGGGCGATTGTTGCTGACGTATTCAGCCGGACCTGCCGGCGCCAGGCAATCCGCCACCATGGGCCTGCTGTTTGTTTCAGGTAAGAAAAGATTGCAGCAACACATCGAAGTACTCGATCTCAACAAGCGTCGAAATCACTGGATCGCCAAGAGCACTGCGATCGCGTTGCTTGTGCTAGTAGCAATGACCGGTCTGACAGATGCGGCAACACCGAATATTGAACCACAACCACATATTCCGTTATGGCATCAAATTGATGCCCCATTGGAAAATGTTTCGTTCGGCAGTGTTTCACCCCCTGGACTCCAGGAGGCAGACAGTCCGAAAACTGAAGCCACATATGACGTCAAAGGTGCACTCAGGAAGCTGACAGAGACGCTTCCGGAACCGTCCATGGATGCCGAAACATACGTCACAAGCTTCTTCAAATACCGCCCTGCAAACGTGGCAGACGATTTCAGCCTTGCTGATGGCAAACTGACAGTCACTCAGACGGCGGAAGCACATCGCAATACGAAGTCGATGCTGCACGCGTGGGAACGTAGTGGAACGTGGCAGGTTTCGCTGGAGTGTCGTGTGATTGTGGCCGACCTGAACATCGCCCGCGACTTTGATTGGGATCTCTCGGGCATCGTCACCGCCTCAGACGGAAAACAACAGGACGTTGAAATATCCAGGATACCTGACCTGGATGCGGCCGCTGATTTTCCATTGTCTGCCGCGAGCTCCTCACAGACGGCCGTCGCGGTCTGCAGACACAGGATCGCAGCCTGTGCGTGCGGCCGATCGCAGGAATGAAAATTTCAGAATTCCAGTGTCGCTTACTGATGAATCGCGCACAACGGGATCCGCAGACGAATATTCTGCTCGCTCCCAAAGTCACACTATTCAACGGACAACGAGCATGGATCGCAGACGAAGCCCAGCGGCCATTCGTCACTGGAGTTCGCCCGCTTTCCGACGACAATGAAGAGCTTCAGCCAGTCATTCAGGTACTTAGAACCGGATGGTGGATGCATTTGCACCCGGAAGTGACCGAAGACAAGGGAGTCGACCTGAGGTGCCTGATGACCGAATCAAAATTGCAGAGCGTTGATCTGGCACACCTGCCGTTTCCCGCTCAGGACAATCCGGTCGGGAATGTCACGGTCTAGGTGCCAAACGTGAATCAGAAATCGGTGCGTTCGAGCTTTCACCTGTCAAACGGTGAAAGCCTGCTGATTGGCTCACCGGCGACATTCAAGTCAGCCGCCGCAGATCAGAATCCCACGGCAACATTCTACATGATTACGCCACGCCTGATCAGTGAAAAAACTATTCTCGATGGGTCGCCCAATGTCGATCCGATCACTCCAAACGCGGACTGAACACCCCTCACACCTGAACTGTCGTCCACGGAAAAAGTCAGCATCGAGCAGAGGAGACCACCCCAAGGGGCTCTGTGTTTTGCAGGATTGGCGTAAAGCGCGGCTTCGCGTGAATGTACAAATTGCGTCCGTACCGCGACTTCCCGTCGACTCATTCCAAGGAATTACCCTTCGCACAACAGGGAGCTTTCCGAAATTCGGCTGTTTTCCCAACTCGCATGCAGAGAATTCCTGCGGTTGCGTGTAAGCTGGGCACAGCCGTGCTTGACAGCCAAGGGTCTGTCTGACACCATTCGCCGCTTTTCCGGCCCGTCCAACTGCACAAGTCGCCTGCTTGAAACGGCTTGCGTCGCAATTGATGACGATTTTGGCTCATCTGGCGACTCTGCCAGGACGATCACTACAAATTTCCCGGGAACATCCCGTTTTCGACATTCGGTCACCAACTTGGTGGCCCCCCAAACTGGACATGAAATCATGGCCGTCCCTAAACGAAGAATCTCTAAATCCCGTGGTCGGAAGCGCCGTAGTCATAACGCCGTAAAGCCCATTCAGCTGGCCCGTTGTTCGCAATGTGGCACTTCGCTTCCCACACACGTTGTTTGCCCGACCTGCGGATATTACCAGGGACGGACTATGACGGGTGACGACGAGGATTAATTGTGATGCGAATCGCGCTCGACGCGATGGGGGGCGATAACGCTCCTGGTCCCAACATTCTGGGTGCCCTGCAGGCAACTGCCCAATCCGACGAACTTCACGTTGCCCTTGTCGGCGATCCGACTGTGCTGGAATCGAGTCTGGCAGATGCGGGTGGTGATCCGACGGGCCGTATATCCATTGTCGAGGCAGATGGCGTCGTCGGCATGGAGGAAAAGCCTACCGTTGCGCTCCGGCAGAAACCCAACTGCTCGATTGCCCGATGCTGGCAACTGATGGCCAGCAGAGATGTGGACGCAGTCGTAAGTGCCGGAAACACTGGTGCGGTCGTTGCGGCCGGCCTGAGGACTCGGCTGTTCCTAAAGGGCGTCAAACGCCCCGGCATTGCCGTAACGCTGCCAAACCTGAAGGGCAGTAGTGTTCTGGTCGACGTCGGTGCAAATCCCGCCGCTCGCCCTGAGCATCTTTTTCAGTACGCGCTGATGGGCAGTATTTACGCTCGGGAGATCCTGGGGATCGCAAGTCCGCGAATTGGCCTGATGAACATCGGCAGCGAAGAAGGTAAGGGCAACGAACTGTACCGGGATACCCATCGATTTCTGTCGGAATCACCGCTGCAGGAATCCTACGTCGGTAATGTTGAAGGTCGGGGGCTGTATCACGGTGAGGCGGATGTGCTGATCTGTGAAGGCTTTGTTGGCAACGTCATTCTGAAAGTCAGCGAAGGCATGGCTGAATTCATGATGAAAACCGTCGGAAAAGCACTTCTGGAAACGCTTTCGACCGAACGTGACAAAGCCGGACAAGTGCTCCAGCAACTCAGCCAGAAATATCGCTATCAGGAGTCCGGTGGAGCTCCGCTGCTGGGAATAGATGGCAGTTGCGTCATTTGCCATGGCTCGAGTGACTCTGATTCCATCCGTAATGCACTGAAGATGGCGATGGAAATGAAAGCGCATCACATCAACGCCCAAATCGTTGAGCAGCTCGCGGCGATCGCCTCCAAAACCGCTGCCGGATAATCGTACGATCCACGCCACGCCCGCAGGACCAGGGATTTCAGACAGATGCCAAAGATTGCCATTCTCTTCCCCGGACAGGGTGCTCAGCACGTTGGTATGGGAAAGCAGATCGTAGAACAGTATCCAAAGGCAAAAGAGCTGTTTGAGCAGGCTCAAGAGGTCCTTGGCTATGATCTCGCGAAACTGTGCTTTGAAGGCCCTGCTGACGAATTGGATTCGACCATTTACAGTCAGCCTGCGTTATTTGTTGCCAGCCTTGCGGCGTTGGAAAAACTTCGGGCAGATACTCCGGAAATCGTGCTGGGGTGCGAGATGGCCGCCGGGCTGAGTCTTGGCGAGTACACGGCCCTGGTGTTTTCCGGAGCTATGTCTTTTGAGGATGGGCTGCGGGTCGTGCAGCGTCGAGGACAGGCAATGCAGGCAGCGGCCGACGCGACACCGTCTGGCATGGTCAGCATTCTGCTGCTGGATCGCGACCAGGTTCAAAAAGTCTGCGACGAGGCTTCCGGCCACGGTTCCATTCAGATTGCCAACTACCTTTGCCCGGGGAACATTGTCGTCAGCGGTGAAAACGGCGCCTGTGTACGGGCCGCGGAAATAGCAGAGGCGGCCGGCGGAAGAGCAGTCCCTCTGGCCGTTGCCGGCGCATTTCACACGTCAATCATGAAGCCCGCGGACGAACAATTGGCAGAAGTTCTGAACGGTACGAATATTCGAACTCCCGAGATCCCCGTCGTTTCCAACGTGGACGCCGCAGTTCACTCAGACCCGACCGAAATCCGTAACCTGCTGATCCAGCAGGTATTGCAGCCGGTTCGCTGGGAGGATTCCATCCGCAACATGATGGAGGCCGGCTGTACCGATTTTTACGAAGTCGGCCCCGGAAAGGTGCTGAAGGGACTGATGAAGCGAATCGCGCGCAAATCGCCCATCACAACGATCAATGATTCGTTTGCGTGATGCCCGATAGAATCGTGAGCTTCGGTGTGGCCACAAGATGGTCTAATTCGGAGTAACAGGCGACACCACTCTGGAAGTACCGACACAGGACGTCTGGCGCGACGACCGTTGGTTAAACACAGGACGCCTCCTGTCAGTTGCGAACTGTTGCAGCGCCAGAAGAGGCCCCCAGTAAGGCCGGTCGTGACCTCCCCGCCCGCAGGTCTCAAACGGCCGAGGCCCGGTTGAGTCGACATCCCAACCGTCATAGCCGGTGCTAGGTATCGGTTTCCCACTGGGCGAACAGTTATTTCTGGAAGATGTCGGCAGCACCAACGGCACTCTTCTGAATGGCCGGCGGACCACCACCGTTGAGACGTTGAAAGACGGCGACGTGGTCCATTTTGGGCAGGTCAGATTTGTGGTCCAGAACCCAGAACCGCAGACAGCCGCGACCAGAGACTTTAGAACACAGACGTACGTCGCATGCGTTCCAGAAGACGCAGTGTTGTACGAGGGCTTCGACCGGCTGCTCAATCGCCCGGACATCGATCCGTACTTTCAGCCGGTCGTGACTTTGGGCGACGTCAAGACAATTGGCTATGAGTCTCTGGTGCGTAGTCGCGTGAAGGGCCTGGAAAATCCCGACAAGATTTTTCGCATCGCGGCCCTGCGTGCTTCTGAAACCAAGCTTAGTGAAGTATGCCGTTCCGAAGGCCTGCTGTCTGGTATTCGGCTGGACCCGCTCAGTTGCTATTTTCTGAACACACATGCCGCTGAACTCGAAACACCCCGACTGCTGGAATCACTCAAAGAACTTCGATCCAACTTTCCGGCTTTGGCCATCGTTCTGGAAATACACGAAGCGGCAATCACTTCGATCAGATACCTGACAGAATTGGCGGCACTGCTGGACGACCTGAATATCGATCTGGCGTACGATGACTTCGGTGCCGGACAGGCTCGCCTGGTCGAACTGTTTCAGGTGCCACCGCGATACCTGAAGTTTAATATCTCGTTCGTTCGTGGGCTGGAAGGCGCCTCCCGACCACATAAAGCAAGCATTCGTGCTTTGCTGAATATGGTTCATGAACTGGATGTGACGGCGATCGCTGAAGGCGTGGAAATACAGACGCAGGCAGACCTCTGCGAGGAACTCGGCTTCGACATGGCCCAGGATTACTTCTTTGGTCGTCCGCAACCTCAGCAATACTGGCGCGACGCTGAACGGGATGCAGAGAAGACGAAACCGGTGCCGACCCCAAGCCATAAACCGGCTTAATACGTGTAGCGGGACCGCCGAGCTGTTTGGCAGTTGACGGTGGCCGAAGTAGTTGTACTTCGGCGAATTTCTCAGTGGTTATTGCCGTGGTCGACACTGGCTCGCGGCAGTAACAAAACGGCTGATTTACATCTCCCCTTTACGGCCACAAACCAGCGTAATCGGCTGTGTCCGTGGCACGACGAAAAGCTGAGATCGGACGATTCGAGCGGCTGCAAACCCGTCAGCGACGCGACAACATTATCCAATCCGATTCTCGCCGATATTCTCGCGCTGATGGACTGTCACGGGCCAGCCGGGGAATTGATTATCGGCCCTGCCATCAGTCGGGTCGACGAGAAACCGGAAGGCGTCCAGAGTGTATGTCTTCGCTGACGTATCAACGGTCACCAGACCGAACCCGCTTCCCTTTTGATGAGCTCGGTCATACCGATTTTTCTCGTTGCCAACTTCGGGATTGCCAACCGCATAAACATAAACTTTGTTGCCAAATCCATCCAGAAACTCGCCGGTGTCGGCAAGACCATGATCCGGACGATTTTGGTGTGGCATCCCGACCTCATCAGGGCGCCACCACCTCGGATAACCAGCCGCGATCGCTGGAGTGCAGAAACTCCAGCAGCCGTCGCGCTGCTGGTCAACGCCATATTGAACCAGTGACGTCAGGTGCTGGTCACCGTTGATGTGCAGTGGCATTCCTTTGCGAATGATGCGAATTGCATTGTTGCGCGCGGTCTGCGGCCAGGCACCCGAATCCAGATCGGCCTTCAGATAGCCGTTGTAACCACCATGGTGTGTAGCCACTCCTGCAAACACCGTCTGGCTCAGCAGGATCTTCATCGAATGCCCTCGCCAGTCATCAACCCAAACCTTGAGAAACTCTTCCTGCCGGTCTCCCAGCAGCGCAAGCCCGGGTTTGTCCAGGTGCGACGTGTCCACGTTAATGTCTCTGACGTGGTCGGCCCTGCCACTGCCGGTTTCGACGCGTTCAGGTCCACTTTTCCATTGACGGTCGCCCAGAATCGCAAAGCCCACATCGCCGTAAACCATGTCACCATAATACACGCTGATGTTCTGCTCACACTGTGTCGAATCAAAGAAGTCGGGGTGGTGTGCGGCACAGGTCCGGTGCACAACATTGACCATGCGTGCGGGCTCACGGTAGCCGCCCTTCGACGATGCTCCCTTATCGAGTTCTGCCATTGGCGCGCCGCCTTCACCCCAGATGTTTCCCTGAAAAACATCGTGATCATCCGGGATACAGACTGTCGGGCGGTCGCGCATGGCATCACGAAATGCCCAGCCGAACATGTAAAATTTTCGCAGGTAGTTCAGAATCGCTGGCGCTGCCGGGTCACGAATGATCCCATACCCGCCATGACTTTCGTACAACTGATCGCCCGAAAAATACAACATGTCGGGGTTGAGTTTCACCACGTTATTGGCGACGGGGTCATACGGAAAACCGTAATGATTCTGGCATGTCAAGGCCCCGATCCGCAGCGGCCGCCCCACAGGATTGGCCTTAATCGTGCCGGACCACTCGTCCGTATTAATTCCGCCGCCACGGGTCGTGTCACGATAGACAAGGCGATAACTGTGGTCTGATGTCTCGTCCCAGTTACTGACTCTGAACGTGGCCACCCATGCATCGGGATCAAGGCCTGCATGTCCGAGTGACTTCCACGAGCCGTTTCGCTGAACCTGAAGTTCCACGGTCTTGTTGTCGGCTTCGCCCAGGGGCGGTGTCAGGGCCGACATTTTCATCACGAATCCCTCAGGACCTCGAGAATCGCTGAGCGTATACATTGACCAGAGAATTGGTCCGAATGTATTTTCGCTGCTTATGGTGAATGCGTCGCCGTCGACTTTCCAATTGCTGAATCGATATCGGGCTCCCTGCCCTTTTTTCAGCTTGGAATCAAAATTGTTGACAATGGCGATGTTACCTGGGATCGATTCCCGGGGCACCGTCTGCGTCACATTGACGTCATGGCCGCCAGTGTTCTTTGCTGTCAAACTGAGCGAATATTTCTGTCCATCCGGCTTCCCTTCAAGGACGATTTTTCCGTTGAAGGCCGCGGTGTCGAATGGCGTTTTCTTGCGTCCCAGTACCAGTTGTCCGTCGACGATGCCCGCGTTGACGCCCCCGTTTGCAAAGCAGTTACTGCGATATTCATTCAGATCGCTGCGGATGCCCACACGGAACCCTGCACCGCCATCGATTTCATGAACCTCGACGCGTTCGATCTCAACAGACATTTGGAACGATCCGTCAACATTCGTGATCTGGTGCGTCAGCAGGTTGACGTTTCGATTGCCGCCAGAAGTCTGACATTCCGCAGTGCCATTAACGATGCGCCAGTCCTCCATCGGATTCGCCCAGAAAGCCTGCCCCAGCCACACACGATCATTCGCCTGTCGTTTGGCGGCTCCGTCACCACGAGGGAAATAGGCGGCAGACAAAGACTGTGGTGCCGCCTTTGCACGTGATGAGACTAAAGCTGAGCCCAGAGCAAGCAGTTTCAGAGCAAGTCGGCGTGTGAACGACGTCATTTGATCAACCTTTAGCGATCCCTGGCAGGAAACACAGCACGTGCGCAGTGCCGCCGCCGTAGGAATGGATTGAAAGTTTGAAAGTGGAATCTCCCGCATTTGCTGGTGACTGAGAGGTCACCTGCGCAACGGACGTTCTTCCTGCATCGGGCTGAACGTGTGTCGTTGACCCAATTCGATCGAATCGTCCTGCCAGGAGTGGACATATTGCTAGGAAGTCGGCAGACCTACAAGTCGTCCTGCAAATCTCGAATGATGACGCGTATCTGCTCAAAAATGGCGTCATCTCTCACCAGATCCGGAAACTGACTCTGGCCAAACTGTTGAATAAACCATAGATGCTCATTGCCAACGGATTCTTCGAGCAATGTCGCGACCAGATACGTGATCAAATCCAATTCCTGGTCAAGCCGATCAAACAACCGTATGCGTACAACTCGTCGAACGTCTCGAACGGTCGGGCCGGAATCCTCTTCCAGCAAATCTTCATCGTCAGAAACAGGCTGAGCCGCCTCATGCTGAGCGGTGACGGTCGGGCCCATCAGCGCTGACATCACGCTCGTCCATTTTTCACCCGCTGCTGGCAGAGTTTTGCCCCCGACACGGTGATGTTCGCGAATCATACCGATTTGACGCAATAGCCCCGCAATTAATGTACGTTGACCGTCGCTGAACGATGCCCCCTCAAGATACCCGATGACCTTTCCATCCGCTCGTCCCCATTTGGGGTGATTCAACTGGTACTTCATTAAAGCGGCGGCAGTGTCGCTTCTCCGAAATGTCGAGTAGCCCTGCGTGGCCGCTGCCTTTGCCTTGACCATCTGCTGTTTCAGATATTCGTCTCGAAAACGGGGGCCGGTTTTCAGTTGCCAGAACTCGCGTGTGAACATCACGATGTCACCGGCGAGCGGCTGCACAACATTGGATGGGTGCGTGCGGCAGGTTGTGGGGTATGTCCGCTGAACTCGCAGGACACCGATCGGAACGTAATAATTTTCGACAGGCCGAATGACGGCCACCTTCTCGTCCACCTTTAACGTATGAACGTCGCCAAGATCGATGAGAGCAGATCCGTGAGACACCCGTTCAACATGTCCCAATCCATAAATCAGTCCCGACCGCTCAACCTCAATTGCCACCTGAGCGTGTGCCCCAGGGGACCACGTGAACAGGAATATGCAGATGGCAAGGTAGCGGCCAAACCTGAATGAATGAGGGCATTCTGAAAGCATTGTCTGTGTCTCTTACAAGGGGTGATTCATCCAGTCTAAAGCACGGGGCCAGCCACACCAAAACAATTCGTGGCTGAACCGACAATCCAGACAAACAGACCGCAGGCTCGCAGGTTCCCCTTTCGTAACCGGTGCGGTCAACTGCCAGGGCATGGATGTCCGGGAGTATGAATTGTTCCGGCCGTATCGACTCGGTGTACTTTTCCAGCCGCTCCACCGACTGTACTGGCCTGGCAGGAAACGAATATGGGGCTCGTGACTACGGCGGCCCGGTTCCGTTCTGCAGCCAGAACGACAGGGTAATACGAGGACTATCGGCCTGACAGGAGGGGCAAACCCGTTTGAAGACGTCTGCACGGTGTGCGATGATTTCAGGTCAAATGTGATTGCTACAGCCATAAGGCGTTGGAATGACAAGGACAGGAATGATGAAGGTACAAATCAGAAGCTTTGCAGATCAGGTGGCGAAGACTCTCCTTTTCACACTCACAACGGTTTTCGCCGGTGGCTGGCAACCACTGTTCGCACAGAACGCTCCCGAACGGCCGAACATCCTGATCATCTTTACAGATGATCAGGGATATGGGGATCTCGGCTGCTATGGGTCCAGGACGAATAAGACCCCCAGATTGGATCTACTGGCAGAAGAGGGCACAAGGTTTACAGACTTCTACGCGCAGGATGTGTGCGGTCCGTCGCGTTCCGCGTTGCTGACAGGACGATATCCCATGCGCAGTAAGGGCTGGGGCATGCCCGCCGATGAGGTAACGTTTGCGGAACTTATCTCTGAAGTTGGTTATCAAACCGCATGCATTGGAAAATGGGATGTGTCCAATCGCAAGCCGATCATTGAGCGGATGCCGAATGCGCAGGGTTTCGATTACTACTTTGGCACTCTGGGCGCGAACGATGGAGGAATCGTAACGTTCCACGAAAACAATAACGCAACCGGCAGCACAAAGGACATGGGCAGTCTGATTGAAATGTACACAGACAAAGCCATTGACTACCTGCAGAACAAACGTGATCCGAAGAAGCCGTTCGCACTTTATGTGGCGCACACAATGATGCACACGATCATTGACGCATCACCCAAGTTCAAGGGGACTTCTGCCGGTGGCCTGTACGGCGACGTTGTCGAAGAATTCGATTTCAACACGGGACGCCTGCTGGATACGATTGATGAACTCGGTTTGAGAGACAACACGCTGGTCATTTACACGACTGATAACGGGCCATGGAATCAGCCGGCTTACACCGACAGGAAAAAGGGACATCCGGAAGGTTCGATTTTCTGGGGCGATGCCGGTCCCCTGCGTAACGGTAAAGGCTCCTGTTATGAAGCAGGCTCCAGGGCTCCGTGCATCATTCGATGGCCGGGCCAGGTACCGGCGGGCCGAGTGTCCAACGCGATCTGTGCCACCATTGACTTCATGCCAACATTCGCGAATCTGACAGGGTTTCGAATACCGACGGATCGTACGATTGATGGCATCGACCAGACCGAATTGCTTTTTGGCAAGAATGAAGAAGGGGCACGTAACACTTACTATTACCAGGGGAACGGCGTCCGCTATGGCAAATGGAAGTACCTTGCAGCCAAACACCAGGTTCGCGGATACGCGCGCGACCACGATCGAACGGAAACAGAAGAACTTTACGACCTGTCCCGCGACATTGGCGAAACGACAAATCTGGCCGAGCTGCATCCCGACAAAGTCAACGAACTGCGCACGTTGATGAAAACGATTACAGACGGAAAGTAGCCTGAAAGGACCGAGAGACGTGCGTCGGCGTTCAACAGGCTGGTGTCAGAACTTTGTTGACAGCTTGTCATTCGGCAGGGACCACCAGTCGCCCGTTATTTCGTGAAAGAATGCGCTGCCAGCGCCGAACGGCGGCAACACGTCCTGAAGCATCACCGGCGAAGAATCCCTGGTCTCCGCCGGTGACACGTTCAAGGTTGAAGATCGCCAATTCCCGGATGGCCACTCGTTTACTCTCCAGCATGGTGACGAGCCATTCACTAATGTCACGTTCTTCCGCCGCTGTCCGGGTAACCCCTTCCAGCAGCCGCATGGCGTCTGCAAGACTTTTCTCAGGCAGGCGAGTTTCCAGAATCTCACGAATTCGGTCTGCCCCCGCAGGAACCTGATACAGGATCTGCTCAAGCCCCATGATCGATTCACGTCGCACCATTTGTGATTCCGACTGCATCAGCATAACTGTCAGTTCGTCTACTCTGCGCAACATCACTGGCAGCTTCATTGCGTAGGCGGCAATCTGTGGATTTCGATCTTCACTCAGGCTCAATGCCGCGCCGGTGACTGACTCGTTCTTCTTAAGTCCCGTTGCGAGTTTCGACAGCAGGACTTTCGTCGCGTCAGTCTGCGGATCCTGTGGCTCCATCACCCATTCCGGAATGATGGCTGCCTGAGCCGCAGATGCGTCCGGCAATGTGTCGGAACTGGTATTCCATTGCAGTACACTGCCTCGACGAATCGTGACGGGGGCCTCCGCTCCGTCGACTCTGACCGCGACATCGCCGTCTACTGCAAAGATAAGAACCACACATGGATTACTGAGCGGCAGCAGCGACGAACGTCCCTGCACCGCTGTGGCCGTGTCGTCAGCGGCGACTTGTTCTCTTGTGCTCATCACCGGCAGCACCCGGACTCCAATGCGTTGCCCTTCATCTGGAAGGGATATTTGCATGATACGCCCCCCGACCCCTACAGCGACCGGGGCGCCTTCCTGTTCGGCCAGCACGCCCCGCAGCAACACCAGACTCCCATCGAACATCCGAATTCCGGTCGCTTCTGTTTCAAGAGCCGTGAATAACGATGATCCGCGGACGATGGCTGACCAGCCACCCTGATGGTTTTCCACGACAGCCGAATACGGTTCCGAGATACCGACGATTCGAGTTCGCAGCACAGAATCCCAATCCAATGCCTGGCCATCACTCAGCGCCGTGGCCCACTGCCACGGCAAATCGTCCGGACCAGAAACAACAGTCATGGCGTAACTGTCCGTCAAACGCAGTTGCTGGGCGCGAACGGGGGGCTGCAGTTGACCAGGGTCTGATTCGCTCGGCACCGCCGGAGGATCAACCGGCTCAACGGGTCTGGGATTCCCCTGAGGCGTCGCCGGAGGAGGCGAATTCCTGTTTTCAGCTACCGCTCCGCCTGTCGCATCAGGGGACGCTGCTGCCCCGGCCGAATTGTCTTTTGTGAGCATAGGCGGCGCGTCCTGATCTGCGATCTCACCGGTCACTGCAGCCTGTGGCTCCGCCTGCGCTAACAGCGCACGCTCAGCTGGGGGCTCCCTGGCCACCACCTGCTCTGGTTCGCGGACGGAATCCGCCAAGGTGTTAGAGGGACGTGAATTGAACAGATCTGCATCCGTTGCCAGCAACCCCAACCACCCCAGGACCATGATCGCCAGGAGAATCATCGGCGAACGCTGAACCGATTCATGTTGCGGTGCCAATGGCTGCCAGTCGGGTGCCGCGCCAGCCAATTGCACCCCATGCTCGTCAGCACCTTCTGCGGACGGATCCATCCGATACAGACGATCCTTAAGGCCGGCTTCCATCTCGACGGGGTCACTCAGCAGCCCCAGGATCTGATGCGTCGCGGCGACTTCTGCCAGCGAATGATCAGACGCCAGGATCTCTTTCTCGATC
>JAQWLN010000048.1 GCA_029247265.1 Fuerstiella sp. | reverse complement strand
TCGATTTGGTGAAGACCTGACCCTGATTGCGCTGCCTGGCGAAACCGTCGTGGATTATTCATTGCGGCTGAAGAACGAACTGTCCACTGGGGATGGCTCGGGACCGTCCGTCTGGGTCGCGGGATACAGTAACGATGTTTTTGCCTACGTCCCCAGTCGTCGGGTGCTTTTGGAAGGCGGCTACGAAGCAGGCGGCGCCATGCGATATATGACGACAGTTCTGCAACACGGCCCTTTCACCCCTACAGTCGAAGAACGCATCGTGTCAAAGGTGCATGAACTGAATCGAAAACTGGCTTCCGAACGAGTCGTGCATTAGACTCCGGGACTGTTGAGCACTGACCACTCCGGGCGCGATTGAGATGTACGGAACCTCGAAACACAGAATGTCCGCTGCCGTTCAAAGGCGCAGGTTGTTGCAGGCGGGTTCCGTCACGCCGCTGGGGCTGACTTTGCCGGGCCTGCTGCAGGCTACCGAAGGCAGTGCGAATCAACGGTCCGCTGCCCCCAGATCCTGCATCTTTATCCATCAGTACGGCGGCTTAAGTCAGCTGGATTCATGGGACATGAAACCGGATGCCCCTCGTGAGATTCGGGGGCCGTATCGATCGATTGAAACCGCGACGCCCGGTTTTCAAATCGGTGAACTGATGCCGCAGCTGGCTACGCTGTCTGAAAAATATGCCGTCATCCGCTCCATGACGCACAACATGTCGCAGCACGACAAAGCCAATTCCATGTTGCTGGCCGGTCGGGCGAAGCCAGCGACCGATGCCCCTTCCTTTGGAGCGATCGTCACGAAGTTACGGCCGAACAGCGCCAGCATTCCGCCTCACGTCTGGCTGCAGAAATTTGGCGGGGGAGCCGCTCCGCCGGATCATACCTACCTGACCGGCGGGAATCTCGGCATGGGGTACGCACCGATGCTGATCGGTGAAAAACATGATGACAATCCGGCCGCTGCCGATTTTCGGGTGCGTGCCTTCGATACAAATAAAGATGTCTCGCTGCAAAGGCTGGAGCGACGTTGGAATCTGTCACGAGGCCTGCAATCGTTGTCGGGCACGGGAACCACCGGGGAATTCGAATCGCTGGATCTGTACCAGCAGCAGTCGTTCGAGCTGCTGCACAGCAACGATGCAAAGACCGCCTTCGACGTCAACAAGGAAAAACCGTCACTGCGTGATCGCTATGGCAGAAATCCGCTGGGGCAGAACCTCATGCTGGCCAGAAGACTGGTGGAGTCCGGCGTGCGACTTGTCAACGTGGTTGCCTGGACGGGACTGGCGGCCGACGAGAAGTTTGTCAGCGTCGAGACATGGGATATGCACGGCAACGCAGACGTGGGCATCTTCGAAGACGGTTGGAACGGTCTTCCGTTTGCTCTGCCCAGAACAGATCAGGCAGTCGCCACATTGCTGCAGGATCTGGAGGATCGAGGCATGCTGGATTCGACGCTGGTGGTGCTGGTCGGTGAGTTCGGCAGAACGCCGGCAATCAGCAAAGGAGCCAGGCGTATTGGTCGAGATCACTGGCCTCAGTGTTATTCGGCTATGGTCGCCGGTGGGGGTATTCAGGGAGGAGTCGTTCACGGCGAATCCGACGAACGCGCAGCCTATGTGAAGTCCAATCCTGTGACTCTGGAAGATTTTACCGCCACCATGTTTGCTGCCATGGACATCAATCCGGCGTCAAGAATCAGTCCGGATGGATTTACAGTCCCCGCCAGTACCGGCAATCCGGTTGCTGCGCTGCTTTGATTGGATAATGCCAGTTTCCTCAACTGGTTAATGAAAACACTTTGCTTCACGACGCAACATCGGCTGCGAAGCTGCAGCATCGCTCAATTTCATCAACCAGGTAGGCCGGATCCAGGAGCGCAGCGACGCTGCTCCGGCAATGCGATGGCCGACGAATTGAACTGACAACGCCGGAACAGCGCTTCGCTCGGTCACGGCCTACCTTTTTTACGATCAATCGATCCTGCGAATACGAACGTCCTTCCAGTAGACTCGGTCGCCGGTCTTCCAGTTCTTACCTCCATGGACCTGCAGGCCGATAGCACCGTTCGGTGCGACAGCCTTGAGCGCCTTGTCGCGATGAAACTGCGGATGAGTCGTCGTTGCGGCATTGAAACGACAGACTTTCAGGTCGTTGATCCACGTTTCAATCACCGGCAAATGACCTGCCGAGCAGCGGATACGCAGTTCGTTCCAGTCAACGGGTTTCCATGCGGCAAGCCATTGCTGCTGAGTACACGTTGATTCATAATCGCCGGCCGGCCAGTTCTTTGTACGCGCGTCAGTTGCCATGACCAGATCCGGTTTTGCCGGATCGATTCTTGAGAATCCCCACGGTCGAAACGGCACACTATAGGCTTTGGTTTCCAGACGGATGTGACCGACATTGCCGGTGTCGTGGTGATCGACATAGATCTGCCAGCCTCCTCCGCGTTCATCTGTTCGAATAAACACACCACTGTCTGGCCCCCAATCGGGACGTAACTGAAGCGACAGTTCGAAGGCGGAATACGTGTCGTTAGTCAACAGCAGGCCGCCATTGCCGGATCCCGGCGGGCCCTGTTCTCCGAACAGCACTCCGTCGTCCGTTACGCCCCAGTGACCTCCGTCACCGTGCTGGCCACGTTCTTTCTGACGATGCCAGCCGGAAAGATCAGTTCCATTGAACAGCGACGACCACGTGCTGACGGGGTTTCGCTCCGAAACAGCATCCTGGGCGAATACAGCTGCGGGGATTATGAGGATCAGTAGTCCAGTTGATGGAATGAATTTCATAAGGCGTTCCTGGTGTTCGCGGAATGACCGTTTGGTTCAAGGCGAGACGCAGAAAGGGCGTTTTCCTCGGTAGCCGCGCCACTCACTGAGCATTGAACGTAACCTTCGTGAAACACTTCCACAACCCGACGTGATCAACGGATGCCCGGCGGACTGGGCAATTTCCAGCGTTTAGTTCGCCTGGATTGTCAATGCAGGAAATTGTGCGCGAGTTGATCCGTCAGGGCTGCGTTTGCTGGATCCATGATTTCGTTTGAATCCCATGGGAATCGCCAGGCCGTTGGTTGCTTTCAGTTGTTCGTACAATTGTCGGCGCAGCTGGGCGACTCGCTTCTGCTGAGCCGGGTCGTTGATCAGGTTCTTCGTTTCCAGTGGGTCTGCATTGATGTCATACAGCTCATCGGTATCCCACAGGCCGTGATACTGAATCAGTTTGTATTGACTGCCTCGAAGTGCGAATGTAGTTGGCGTCTGAGGAAAACTTGGCTCCCAGTAGTATTCGTACACCAGCGTCGCTGGATCTGACTTGCCGGCGGATGAGTCCTCCAGCAGATGCACCAGGCTGCGGCCGTCCATCCACGACGAGGGAGCTATCCCCGCCAGTTCCAGAAATGTCGGAGCCATATCGATGTTGGTCACCACGGCCCCGCACTGACTGCCAGGCGGAATCAGTCCGGGGCAGCTGGCCAGTAGTGGGATGCGGATCGATTCTTCATAGGCGCAGCGTTTGTCGATCAAGCCGTGTTCTCCCCACAGATGGCCTCCGTCGCTGGTGAACACAACCAGCGTCTGCTGGTCGAGTCCCCTGTCGCGCAGAGTTTTCATGACCTGGCCGACACTGTCATCGATCGACAGAATCATTTCGCAGTAGTGCCGATACATTTCCGTAAGCGACTGCTTTGCTCGGCCGTGATAGGGGAACTCGACACCATGCCAGCTGTTTCTCTGGTCCTGCACCCACATCGGCTTGCCAGCGTAGTTTTCTGCTGTGTTCGCCATGGTGGCGGGCTTTGCCACCGGGGCGTTCAGATAGCGATCGATATGTCGAGGTGCCGGATCGTACAGACCATGCACGCCCTTGTGTGACAGATACAGCAGGAATGGTCGATCGCTGTCACGGGAATTAAGCCACTGCGTACTGTAATCAGTCAATTCATCCGTCATATATTTGGTTCGAGGCACGTGCCGACCGTTCACATTCAGTGTCTGCTTGCCGGGTGCGTAGGTTCCCTGGCCTCGAAAACTGACCCAGTGGTCAAATCCGGGGCGTGCGGCGTCGCTGGATCCGCCCATGTGCCACTTGCCGATAAACGCGGTTTCGTAATCGGCCTGCTGCAGCAGTTGGGGAAATGTCTGAGTGTCCTCGGGCATGCGATCAGCGTTATCAACCACCCGGTGGTTGTGCATGTACTGTCCTGTTAGAACCGAAGCCCTCGACGGTGAGCACAGAGACGTCGTCACAAATGCGTTCGTGAACTGCACGCCATTCTTTGCCAGGGCATCGATGTTTGGTGTTTCGACGAACGGGTGGTTCATGAACCCAAACGTGTCGTAACGCAGATCGTCAATCAGAATGAAGACGATGTTTTTGTGACTCGTCAGTTGTTCTGCAAAGACAGCGCTCGGGAATACAGTCGACAGGATGATTGAAGCAATAATTGTTCGCACAGCGCGCTCCGTCAGCAAAAGGTTGTTAGAGGGTCGGGAGTCTTTTTCGGACGAGGCACTGTCCGTTGTTATCGTCGCAACTCTGAAAAAGACTCCCAACCCTTTCGTTCCACGTTATTGAAATGTCGCTCTATTCACAGCGTGGTTGCAACGTTGGGTCTGGAAAGATCAACCAGTTGCCCAACACCCTGGGCATCAAACCTGTTCAGCAGTTCTCCGATACCGTCCGACTTTGCCAACTCGAATTCTTCCGTGAACAGCGGAACAATGTGGTACAGAGTGACGGTATTGTCTCCGTCGGTGTACGTCGCGAAATCTGCCAGGGCCTGAATGGCCAATATGCCGGTAAAGTCGTGACCTTCAATAATGGGTTCCGGAGGCGTACCGTTGGGGCACATCATGTAAGGTGGAAACGGCTGCTCTGTGATGTGCGGATACAAGGCCAGTTGTCGCAGACAGCCAATGGCCCACTCCGCTTTTTTATCTTCAGACTCGGGGCCGAACGTCCAGTCCGCGGGAACCTGCATCATCAATTCGGCGTACAACTGAGTCCCGTCCGTCTGCTTGATCGGCACAGTGGACATGCCCCGAGTCACAAGAACGGTCTGATCGTCCGCCTTCACATAGACCAGCGAAAGGGCTGGTTGTGTTGGTATGACCTGATGAATCTCATTGGGTTCAGGTTCACCAAAGTATTGGGTCAGATGTGCTCGCAGCGGATCTGTCACTTCTTCTTCATTCTGTATGGGGAGTTGGGGTTCCGGAGTGCCAATGGATCTCAGGTAGTCAGCAACGTCTTCGTGCCCGCGGTTGACGGCCATTGTCAGTGGATTGCCCCGAGGACGCCCTCCGTCTTTCCACTGGTAGTCCGTCACGGCACCATGTTCCACCAGTAATTTTACGAATTCAAGCGACCCTTTCGAACAGGCGCGCTCAAGGGCGAAACAACGAGTTGCCTCGGAGGTCTTTAAGTTGATCTCGACGCCACTCTGCAGTAACCACTCCAGACAGGCGGTCGCGTCATCTGAGACTGCACAATAAGCACGACCTCGATCATCCGTTCGATCACACCGCCAGTTTATGTCGGCCCCCAAATCCACCAACGCACGAAGCGCGTCCAGATGATCTCCGGAAATCGCATTGTCCAGATAATCACTGATTGAAAGGCCAGTCCCCTGCAGCAACTGCGGATTTTCTTTCCAGATTAGGCGAACACCTGCGGCGTCGCCGGATTTAACAGCCCTGTTAAAGTTTCCCCTCTGTTCATCCATCGCTTTTGAATTTCCCTGCCAAATTAACGCGGCACCGCACCTGTGATGAATATGTACCGAGTTTTTATCCTGTCGTGAAGAACGGCTTCCAGTGAACGACGGAATCTATCTGAAAACTCAACCGGCTTCACGTCGCTGCGAAAAGAAGTGTGTCGAGTGTCTTTCGTTTACAAAAGTAGGCCGGATCCAGGAGCGCAGCGACGCAGCTCCGGCAATGGCGAGAACGCAGTGCGTTTCAGTTCTGATGAAACGGTCGGTGCCGGAACAGCGCTTCGCTCGGTCCGGCCTACAATGACGACAGGATGGCTTCAGCCATCCTGTCTTGATATCCTCGACTGTTCCACGGGCCGAAGTTTGTGCTCCTGCTACACCAACCGTTCCTTTCCCACCCCACAGCGTCGATGGATCTGATTTACCGTTGAAACTCTCGATACCAATTTTTTGTACATTCCTGTTCACCGCAGCACTGGTGCTCATCTCCGGGCAGGCCAGGTCATCTGCGACGGACGACATCGACTTCCGACGCGACGTGGCTCCCATTCTGCAGACTCGATGCCTGAACTGTCACAATGAACGTGACCGACGTGGGGGACTGTCGCTGCAGTCAGGAAGTTCCGTGCGAGCCGGTGGGGAAAGCGGAGCCATTCTGACTCCGGGAGACGTTGACTCCAGTTATCTGCTGGATCTGATTCTTCCGGAGGATGGATCGGCGGAAATGCCAAAGGGCGAGGCCCCGCTAATCGCGTCGGAAATCAGCATCCTTCAGAAATGGATCAAATCCGGTGCGACCTGGCCGGATGAGGTTGTGCTGGAGCCACCGATCCTGTGGTCTTTAGAACCGATTCAACGTCCTGATGTGCCTGAAAACGGTGGCGTCGCCGATCACTTTTCCATCCAAAATCCCATTGATGCTTTTGTCGCGGCACGGCATGCGGAAGCCGAACTTACACCTGCAGGCCAGGCTGACCGGCGCACTCTGATTCGTCGGCTGTACTTTGACCTGACGGGATTGCCGCCGACTCCAGATAAGGTTGATTCGTTCGTGCAGAATACGAAGCCGTCGGCTTACGAACAGCTGGTTGACGAAATTCTCAGTTCGCCACACTTCGGTGAACAATGGGGACGCCATTGGCTGGATCTGGCTCGATACGCGGACAGCGAAGGCTACCTGGGCGACAGTGAGCGACCTCATGCCTGGGTCTATCGCGAATGGGTGATCAATGCGATCAACCAGGATCTGCCATTTGATCAGTTCACCATCGAACAGCTGGCCGGCGACCTGCTGAGCGCCCCGACGTTGGAACAGAAGATTGCGACGGGATTTCACCGTAACACTCTGCGGAACACCGAAGCAGGAGTGGACCTGGAATTGTATCGGACCAAGGAAATTGTGGATCGAGTGAATACGACGGGCATGGTCTGGCTTGGTCTGACGCTGGGCTGCGCCGAGTGTCACGACCATAAGAACGACCCCATCAGTCAGAAAGAGTTCTATCAGGTGTACGCCTTTTTCAACAACGCTGACGACGTTGGAGTGATGGCGACCAGACCATGGCAAACAGCGGCACACGATGAGGCTATGCAGCTGTGGCAACCGCAATGGGATGAGCTGCTACTGGAGCTGAAACCGTTTGAAACGGAAGGCCTGTCGGCAGAACAGAAAGCCGATCTTGCAAAGCAGCTTGAAAAGGTCAGCAGTTCAACGGACATCAACCGCTTCGAAAAATTCTATCGCGCGAAGGTGTCCGAGTGGAAGGAATTGAAGGTCCGGTTGGACGCGCAGCTCAAGCAGAAACCGGTAGCACCTTCGACCAAAGCCCGAGCCTTCGCGGAACGTCGCAAAGATCGTCGCGAAACATTCGTGCACGTTCGCGGAGTCTATAACCGCCCCGGCGAAAAAGTGACTCTCGGCACACCTGCTGTTTTGCCGCCGCTGCAGGCTCGAGGAATCGTGCCAGACCGTTTTGATCTGGCACGTTGGTTATTTGATGAACAGAACCCGTTGACCGCGCGAGTGGCGGTCAACCGAATCTGGCAGCAACTGTTCGGTCAGGGGCTGGTGGCAACACCCAACGATTTCGGAACTCAGGGCGCAATGCCGACACACCCTGCCTTACTGGACTGGCTGGCGACTGAGTACCGACGCATGGGGTGGAGTCGTAAGGCCATGATTCGACTGATCGTGATGTCGTCCACCTACCGTCTGTCGTCAGCTTCGAATTCTGTTCCTGAGCAGCAGTTGGCCGGTAATCAACTGTTGTGGAGACAGAACAGTTATCGTGTCGGTGCGGAATCTGTACGCGACCTTCATTTGGCGGCCAGTGGGCTGCTGGATCGCACGATCGGTCGCAAAGGAATCCGTCCGCCGCTGCCGGCGTTTGTAACGGAGGTGGGACGCAGCGTGAAATGGCCGGTGAGCCAGGGAAGTGAACGCTACCGTCGAGGCATGTACATTTTCTTCAAACGCACTGTGCCCTATCCAATGCTGATGACGTTTGACGCGCCGGACGCGACTGTGTCCTGCAGCCGGCGAGAACGGTCGAACACACCTCTGCAGGCGCTGACGCTGTTGAACGACCCGGTGTTCTTCGAATGTGCTCAGAGGTTGGGGGGGGAGGCCGCCCGGCAATTTACCGACTCTCCGAAGGAAGGGATCCGGATGGTTTTTCGACGATGTCTGGGAAGGCCGCCATTGGAGTCCGAACTGACTTACCTTACGGCAGCGCACAATGAGGTTCTGCAGCTGATGGGTAGTGAAAAGACGAAGACCGGAAGTGAAAATCAGTCCGCCGCATTGATTGCCGTCGCCCGCATCGTGATGAACCTGGACGAGTTTGTGACGCGAGATTGAATGACATGACAGCCAATAATCACAATCCATGCGATCTGCAACGTCGACAATTCTTTACTTCGACCGCCAGTGGACTGGGGACGATGGCTCTGGCGTCGTTGCTGCAGGAAGACGGACTGCTGGCCGGCGAATCGACCTTGCCGCTGTCGCACATCGCTCCCACCGCGAAACGCTGCATCTATCTGTTCATGGAGGGCGGACCCAGTCAGATGGATCTGTTTGATCCCAAGCCAAAGTTGAATGAACTTGACGGGCAGCCGATGCCCGAATCGCTGTTGAACGAGATCAAGTTTGCGTTCATTCAGAAAGAGAGTGCCCGGCTGATGGGCAGTCCTCGGCGATTTCGTCAGCACGGTGAATGTGGCATGGATCTGTCAGACCTGTTGCCACATCTGAGTACCTGTGTCGACGACATCGCGTTTGTGCGGTCAATGCATGGCGAACAGTTCAATCACCTGCCGGGACAGTTGATGATGCTGACCGGTTCGGCTTTGCAGGGTTGGCCAACACTTGGGTCCTGGCTGAACTACGGGCTGGGCAGTGAATCAAAAAACCTGCCCAGCTACGTGGCGATGACAACACTCGGGCGAGGATTACCGGGGGGCGCATCCAGCTGGTCCAGCGGATTCCTGCCTTCGCAGCACTCCGGAACGCTGTTTCGAAACCAGGGAAGCCCCGTACTGAATCTTGCCAATCCTCCTGGGATTTCACGGGACGTTCAGGCTCGCAGCCTGCAGACGATTAACGAGCTGAATCGTGTTCGCCTTGACCAGGTGGGCAATCCGGAAGTCGCCAGCCGTATCGAAGCCTATGAGCTTGCCTTTCGTATGCAGCAGACGGCACCGGAACTTCTCGATCTGTCGGGAGAATCGAAGGCGACTCTGGAAGCCTATGGTCTCGACCGCCCCGACACTGCAAAGGACAGCACTGCTGGTTTCATGGGATCGTATGCCCGCAACTGTCTGCTGGCGCGGCGCATGATCGAACGTGGAGTGCGATTCGTGACACTGTTTCTGTCCACGTGGGACCACCACAGTTATCTGGACAGCGGTCTGAAACGCTACACGCAGATCTCCGACCAGCCGGTCACAGCACTACTGAAGGACCTGAAACAACGCGGGTTGCTGGATGAAACGCTGGTCGTCTGGGGCGGTGAATTTGGACGCACTCCTCTGGGGGAGAATAGAGTCAACTTCAAGACTGTGACGGGCCGTGACCATCATCCGTATTCGTTCAGCATGTGGCTGGCCGGAGGAGGAGTGAAAGGCGGCCAGGTGATTGGTGAGACCGATGAAATCGGCTGGGGTGTTGCCAAAGATCCCGTGCATGTGCACGATCTGCACGCGACCCTGCTGCATCTTTTTGGTCTGGACCACAAGCAATTGACATATCGCTTCCAGGGCCGCGATTTTCGCCTGACGGACGTGGCTGGAAATATCGTGAATCAACTTCTGCAGCGGCAGCGGTCGACCGGCGTGACTTAGGGATTGGACTCGGCAAGCACTCTTCCGACCAGTCGACCACTGGTCATGGCCCACGCAATGTGCAGGCCGTGGCCCCACAGAATCTGGCCGCCCAATCCGTTCTGACCGATGGCATACAGGCCGTTGATCGCCTCATCGTTGTTGTCGAGCACACGAAATGACGTGTCGATGGCGGCTCCGCCTTCGGTCGTTGTGAAGTATGACTTAACGGGGCCAAGCAACACCCAGCGGTTTCCTTGCAGCGGCCGTTTTATTTTAGGCACTCCGTCGACAGTTTGTGTGCCTGTTGCGGCGGCCTGAAGTGCGGCTGTCGGTAAGTTTCGTTGAGTGGCAAGTTGCTGCAGAGAGTTTGCTGCGACCGCAACATCCGGCCGCAGCCGCAGATAATCGTCTACGTATGCGTACGCTATCTCGGGCGCCGTTGAGATGAAATGCGGCCACTGGCTGTAGCGTTTGATGATCGATTCATCCAGCAGTATCCATGCCACTTTATCCGGCTGATTCGCAACCGCGATTTCCCGGCCAGGAGAAGCCAACTCATCGCAAAATCGCTGACCGTGTTTGTTGATCAGGATGGCTCCGTCGTCCAGCAGCCCGTCTTCCGGATGCTGCCACGTGACCAGCAACCGCTTGATGAATGCATTGATCAGGATCTTCGGAACAAACGGCAACAGAGTGCCCATCAGCTTCACGGCCGTGGGGTTGGACGGCAGTAACTGCGAGAACGACTTGCGTGGCGGTGGCACAAAACGAAGCTCGGGGCCGTAAGTGATGGACATGTTGAGCAACTGGCCGCGGGCGGACGCTACAAGGCGGTGACCATCGCCGGTGGCGTTCGGATTGATTCCATCGACAGCAGCAAAAGCATCTCCCTTATGTTCTGCAATCATCTGAGCATTGCTGGCATAATCGCCGGCCGCCAGTACAACGCCACGCCGGCATGTTTCTGACCGCTGTATTCCGTTCATGCTGACCGTCACGCCGGTTACGCGGCCATCAGTTCGCAGCAGTCCTTCAACAGACGCATTCGTCATGATGTGTCCTCCCAGACGCACGAGACGCAGTTGCAGTGCTGCGATGTAGGATTTCGCATTTGGGACGACGTTGTGCATTCGGGGAACACGATTGGGCGGCTCCGGACTGGGGCCGTGGAAACGCAGGCCCATTTTCTCCAGCCAGCCCAGCGTGTCCCCTGCATGGCTGAGAAAAAAAGCGCGAAGCTCGTGATTTCCGGCGGCTTCATCTTCCGGTTGTGCAAACTGGCCCGCGTCTTCGTTGTGGTCCACGGAATTATCGTCGATGTTATTCTTCCGCTGATGTCGAGTGCCGCTGGCGGTAAACGAACCCACCGCGATGCCCGTGGTGCCGCCCAGGTGCGGTTGCTTCTCTAATAGCAGGACCTTCAAGCCTTGTTCGGCGCAGCTAACGCCCGCTGCCAGCCCGCTGCCTCCGCCACCCACAATGATGACGTCCCGGTTTTCAGCATCGGATGGATGCACCTGTGTTGTTTCCTGACTGTTCTGGTTTTCTGAGTGACGTTATGCGGCAGTTGGGGGAATCGTCTTTGAGATTTACTTCGTTGCTTTGTTGCCAATTGCTGCCCTCTTACGCAGCAGCAGCGACAGATGCGTTGCCGTCTCGTCGGCGATGATATTGTACCCGGCCAGATTCGGATGACGGTCACCATACCAGCCAGGCAGATGTCCAAGAATCGGATCCAGCTCGTTGGCCATGACAAGCACGCCGGGGCCGTGCACGAATGGTTTCACCAGGTCGTGGTATTTCTTCGGGATCTTTGCCAGCGGATAGCGACGATAGTTAAACATGTTGTGCCCCTTCGTCAGCTCTTCGGCGTAGCGAGGATAAATGTCAAAGACGGACAGCTTCTTTTTTGCAGCAACCTGTCTGACAAGAGCATTAATTTCATTGCTGACCTCTTCATTGGCAAAGGGGATAACGGTCATTGGAATGAGCACCGCCTCAGGATGGTCTTTCCGCAGACGTTCGATGAGTTCGTGAAAATGTTTTGGGAATTCGGTGGTGAAATTCTCAACCTTCGCGCGATCGTTCAGGCCATAGCGAATGAAAATATAGTCGACACCTGGCAGCTTTGCCGCATCGCGATCATAACGGCCGGAGTCAATCAGTCTGCGGATATACTCACCGCTGAGACTGGAGTTGACCACATGGCACGGCGGAAGATCGTCTTCGGCCGCCAGTAGCTGTTCCAGGACCGTTTCCAGATGTGGTCCGTCCGGTTTCATCAGTCGCGGCATGCTGCCTTCGGTTGTACTGTCGCCCAGCAACAGAATCTGCACCTTTCCCTTGTGCTCAGCTCTGGTGGTGTTGGACAGCAGTGCCAGCGGCAACAGCAGGCAGAAGACGAGAGTGGCGGACGAGGTGAAGCTTGCGGCGAGGAATTTGTTCATAAGATCAATCAGTCGGGGCGGGGTAAAGTTGGCCGGCGTCGCTGCCGTATCGTCCGTGGCAGATGCGTAATTGTCAGGTCACTTGGTGTGTGACGAGCGGGATTGTGCAGAAGAAAAACGTACATGCACCCATTGTTTGAATCCGGCGGATGGTGTGGGTGTTTTTATCTGCTGCGTTGGAATTATTGCTCGAAAGACGGATAATTGCCTCTGCCAAAGAAAAATCGTCCCTGCCCACAGTTCAATCCTTCCTTATCTGTCCACCCGGAACACACAAATGAATCGTCGTCAAATGCTCACCACTTCAGCCGCTGCTGTGACCGCCATTGCTGCCGGCAGGTCTTCCGCCAGTGCAAATGCTGGCAATCAGCATCCTCGCTTTATCGATATGCATACCCATATCGGCACGTACACCAACGGCAACAAGGAGCTGACGGCAAAGGCGCTGGTGGAATGGATGGACGAGCACAATATCGAGAAATCGGTGGTGTTGCCGTTGGTGTCTCCCGAATCAACGACGTATTTGCAACTACCGGACGCAGCCATCAAGGCCGCGAAAGAGTTTCCGGACCGTCTGATTCCGTTTTGCTCGATTGACCCTCGAGCGATCATTCGCGGCGGAGTGGAAGGCCTGGTGGGCATCCTGCGCAAGTACGTGGATCAGGGAGCCAAAGGTTTCGGCGAACACAAAGTGGGACTGGATTTCGATGATCCGCTGATGATGCGTGTTTACGAGGCGTGTGAGCAGGTTGGAATTCCATTGCTGTTTCACATCGACAACATCCGTGGCAAGGATAAACCTGGTTTGCCAAGACTGGAAAACGCCGTACGGTCATTTCCGAAGCTCAATTTCATCGGGCACGGTCCTGGCTGGTGGGCATCGATATCGGGGCTCGACGACCAGAAATCGCTGGGCGGCTATCCAAAAGGCAAAGTTCTGCCAGGCGGCGCCATCGATCGGCTGATGGAAACCTATCCGAATATCTACGGCGATCTTTCTGCAGGATCGGGATCCAACGCGATCAGTCGCGACCTGGAATTCGGACGCGAGTTTTTGATTCGCCGTCAGGACCGCATCTGCTTTGGCACAGACTATCTGCAGCCGGGGCAGCATGTGCCGCAGTTTGACGTCTTTGCAAACATGGAATTGCCCGACGACGTGCGGCTGAAGGTCTACCGAGCGAATGCCGAACGCGTTCTGGACGTTTGACAGAATTGACCAGGCCGTTTGTTCAGGGGCCGACGTCCAGACCGGTCAACGTGCCGGAACCTGAACCGAACTGGTCGGCCTCGACACCAAGTCGCTGCAGCATGCTGACGAACAGATTGCTCAGTGGCGTGTTGTTCTCGCGGTCGAACGCCAGATGCTGCCCGTGTCTGAAGCCACCGCCTGCCAGAAGAATGGGCAGGTTGGTGTTGTCGTGCGTGTTGGAGTCGCCCATGTTGCTGCCATACAGAACCATGGTGCTGTCCAGCAAACGTCGTTCACCATGTTGATGGTCTGCGAAGTTCTGCAGAACTTCGCGCAGTAGCGACATCTGCTGGCGATCGGCGTCTTTTAATTGTGCGACTTTTTCTTCTGACTGTCCGTGATGACTGAGATTATGGTAGCCGTCCGTGGTTTGCTGGTCCTTGTGTAGTTCGAAGACGGGTGTTGCGAAGGCGTCCACCATCAGAGTGACGATTCGCGTTGAATCGGATTCGAGCGCCAGTTGAGCCATCGACAGCATCAGGTCAAATTTTTCGAAGAACAGCTTCTTGTCCGTGATTTCGTCCGGAGGTGTCCGGTCTGTGACCGGCTTCGGTTGCTGTTCCCATTCACGTGCCGAGTCCAGGCGTTCTTCAACCTCGCGAACTGAAGTGAGATACTGATCCAGCCGTGCACGGTCGTTGCGGCTCAGACGGGTTTCCAGCCGTCGCGCGTCATCCATGAGGGTGTCCAGGATGCTGCCACGCTCATCCAGTCGTCGCATTTGTCGAGCGACTTCTGTCGGGTTGCCCTGCACAAACATCCGGCGAAACAATGACGGAGCGCTGTCTTCAGCAGGCAGCAGAGAACCATCTCGTGTCCACGACAGGCTGCGATTGGCTTTGTCAATGTTGACTCCCAGATTGAGTGTCGGAAAGCGAGTGACCGGACCAAGTGTTTCGGCTGCAAACTGGTCCAGAGAAATACTGTTGCGAAAGCCACTGCGAGTGGGACCGCGTGCCGCCGTCAGAAAACAGTTCTCTGTACTGTGCCCGCCGGCAACATCAGGATGCGACAGTCCACTGATGACGGTGAAGTCGTCGCGCAACGCTGAAAGCTCGGACAGATAGGGTGAGAGCTCGTAGTCTGCTCCCGCATCTTGAGGGAAGAAGGGTTTCGGCAGCACACCCAGATTGTTGGAAATCAGCAGCATTCGCCGCGGTGGTTCAGCAGTGTTCGCCTTGTCGTTGGCAGACACCGATTCGATGGTCTCCAGCCAGGGCAGGGCCAAGCTTACAGCCAGGCCTCTGAGGAATGGTCGGCGAGACCAGAAGTTTAGTGGCTTGTCGTAGGTGCGTTGCATGCGGTGGCGGCTTTAATCGATTCGCTTTGTGTTATGACTTCAGTTCACGGAATGACAGTTCATTGTCAAGGGATTGCCTCGGTGGCGTGCGGTCCCTGAAAAATCTCGCTCTGAATCAATGCGTGCAGCAGATCGGCGGTGCGATATCCATCCATGGCGACGGTATTCAGAATTTTCTCAATCTCCCTGCGGTCCGAAAACCGTACAGGAGTACCTGTCGCATAGACAGTGAACTGCTGCAGCAGATTTCGACCTGACTGCCGTGGATCTGCGGACAACAGTTTCTTCAGGTCGTGAATGTTCTGAAAATCGCGACCATCCCGCAGGACTCCACTGGCGTCCACAGCTGATGCCAGAGTGTACTCGAAATTATGCCCGGCCCGGTCGATACCCGATACGTTTTTACCTTCTGCCAGGCTGCGATATTGAGTCCGCCAGCCGCCGAAAATGTCGAAGTTTTCCAAAGCCAGCCCAACGGGATCAAAACGGGCATGACACTTCGCGCAGGATTCCGACTTCGTGTGCAGAGCCAGTAGGTCGCGAACGGTTTTCGCGCCACGTATATCCGGCTCGACCGCGGGAACGCTGGCGGGTGGAGGTGGCGGAGGCTGTCCGATGAGCCGTTCCATGATCCACGCTCCACGAACGACGGGTGATGTCGTGGTGCCGTTGGCAGTGACTTTCAAAATCGCCGCCTGCGTCAACAGGCCGCCGTACGGGCTGTCGTCCGGCAACGGGACTTTTCGAATTGCGGAACCACTGACGGGCGGTAACTGATAATGCTGTGCGAGGCGATCATTCACGTAGGCGAAGTCGGCGTCAAGCAGCACGCTGACAGGGTAGTTCTGGCGTATCATCGCCGTGAAGAATGCGCGGGTTTCTCGCTCCATGGATTCCACCAGGTACGCATCAAAACGGTACTCCGGATGCAGTCGCACGTCCGGCTCATCGCGATGTATGTGCCGTAGACTGAGCCAGTAGTCCGTGAAGTTTTCGACGAATCTCTCAAAGCCATTTCCTTCGATCAGACGATTCGTTTCCTGACGCAGAATATCAGCATCGAGCAGTTGTTTGTTTCTCGCGCGATCGAGCAACTGCGGATCAGGTCGTGTGTTGGTCAGAAAGTGTGACAGGCGGGACGCAATGCTGTACTGCACGTCGGCCTTCGTACCGAGATCTGAACGATCGGCCTGCGGGGACACCGGCTCGTGCAGATAGAGCATGTGTCCGGAACACAGAAAGGCCTCGTATCCGGCCAGCATGGCCTCCGTGAATGTTGCGCCTTGTTTCAGGCGATAGAGAATCAGCTGTTCGAACGTCTCTCGCGTCTCGTCGGACACCGGCTGCCTTGCGGCTCGCTCGATGAACCCGCGAATAAGGCGTCGAGCGTCGTGTTGTGGATTCTCTGAGACCACTTCCACCCGCAGCACGCTGCCGTTTTTTGACTTTCGGATGGGCAGGTCGCCGAATAGCACACGATGAGACGGTGGTGGCCATGTGTCTGGCGACAGCGGGCCTTCGATGTCAAGCTGTTGAAAAGCCACACCCGGCTGGCCATCGTCGGGAAATGGAGGATAGCGATATGTTGGTGGGCCGCCGTCGACATTTCTCGCCAGAGGAACCGGAAGTCCCAGCAGGCTGTACTCAAACGTTTCACCCGTGCGCAGACGAACCGTGGTTTCGTAGTTCGCACGTTCCGGCTGAACGTCCATCAGTCCACCGGTGGCACGCACGTCCCCCGAAACATCGGCCCCAGACGGCTTGCGAGCTCGAAATGTCATCGGCACGGACAGCGCCGCCGGTTTCAGTTAAAAGTCCGGCAACTGCACGACCGCCCGTGCGGAGAAACGTACGCGGTACTCGCCGGGTAGACGTGCAACGAAGCCCTGCGGATAGCCGTAGTAGGGCCAGTGTGCCGAACGAAACAGAGCCATTTCAATGGTTTCGTCGTCTGGGGTTTCAGCCAGTTGTTCGTTGTCGATCGCTTTCGAGTCTCTGGCGAAGAACATCGCTTCTTTATTACCGAATGTAGCCGTCTGCGAGAACAGCTTGCGTCCGACGGCCCGATATGTGGTTGATGCAGGTGGTTCAATACCACTGGCGACGGCCTGCAGCAACGCAGCTTCTGCTGCATGCAGATAGGCGGTCAATTGCACGCGTGAAATGTCCAGTGTGTCCGTTGTCTTATTGAAGTGGTGCCCTTCCCTGTCTTCCGGTAACACGTCCCGGATGTCCAGCGCGGGAAGCATCAGCACATCCCGCAGGTTTTGCTGGTACTCGTCGCGATTCAGTCTTCGCATCGGACCTCTGCCGTATGCCAACGCATCCTGCGCGTCCGCCGTGTGCAGTGCCGTCGCCATTGCCACGACAAGCTTCCCGCGTTTGGCGTGTGTAAGGTCGTCACTGTCCGGAGGCATTTCGCCCTGTTCGATACGATCGTGAATTTGAATCCAGCGTTCTCGGACGGTGCGATTTCTCAGGTCGAAGGATAGAGATGACAGGTTGAGTCCGCCTTCCGAAGTTTCTTCGTTATGGCAGGCAAAGCATGCTGACCTGAGGGCTATGTGTATCGGCGCTGGGGGCTTTAAGTCGTCAACTTCAGTTGCCGGTGCGGCGCTGATGAAAAAGGCGAACAGGATTACCCAGGTGAGCACGGCCTCCGCTGCCGCGTGGGGCACACGAGTCGATTTCTCAGACCTTCCAGCCGCAACTCGACGTAATAGTGCGACATTCTCAACAATCTCTGTCACGACAGAACTTTCTTCACGACGGTCCCGCAGATGTTCGTCAAATGTCATTTGGGGTGAGCGTCGTACCATATGGGCTTTTCATGACTGAAGCCACGCAAATACGACGTCATAACCAGGAAGTGTGTGGCCTGGAAAACACAATCATTGTGGAATGTGTGTCTAGAAAAAACACTCATCTCGCGGCGCCAACCTGTGGACTGGCGGCATGATAACGCCGTGGTACCAAACTGGAGCAGTGGAAGGCGGCTGTTTGCCGTAATCAGTAAATACTGGGGTCGGGATCCTGGGTTCCGTCGGCGTGCAGAAAACGGAAGTCGCAACCGATGTTGGCCTGAGTGGTTTCGTCAAAGTACAGCTTTCCGTAACCTCGAGTAAACCGGTGTTCCGGCTGCGTCCATTTCGCTTTGCGCGATTCGAGTTTCTCGTCACTGATTTCCAGTTGCAACTGACGGGATTCTACGTTCAGCGAAATCATGTCGCCGTCCTGCACAAAAGCCAGCGGGCCTCCGACAAAAGATTCCGGGGCCACGTGCAGCACACAGGCGCCATAACTGGTGCCGCTCATGCGTGCGTCGCTGATGCGAAGCATGTCACGAACTCCCTGTTCCAGCAGATATTTCGGAATTGGCAGCATGCCCCATTCCGGAATGCCCGGAGCCCCCAGCGGTCCGGCGTTCTGCAGCACGATCACGTGATCTTTGGTCAGGTTCAGCGAGGGATCATCGATACGCGCCTTCATGTCCGGATAGTTTTTGAAGACGATGGCCGGGCCGCGATGGGTATGCAGCTGTACTTCCGCTGCGGAGGGTTTAATGACGGCACCGTCGGGACACAGATTGCCTCGCAGCACAGCCAGACTGTTCTTTTCGCAGATCGGATTGCTGCGAACGCGAATGACATCGTCGTCGTAGACCTGAGCATCTTTGATGGCTTCACCGAGTGTGTGCCCGGCGACGTTGGGCGCGTCGAGTTTCAGCAGGTCATCGATTTGTGCCAGCAGGCCGCGCAACCCACCCGCGTCAAAGAAATCGCCCATCACGTACTTGCCTGCTGGGCGCAGGTTGCCGACGACAGGTGTGGTCTGTGAGATCTGGTCGAACCGTTCCAGAGTTAACCGCACCTGAGCACGTCCGGCCATGGCCATCAGGTGGACGATGGCGTTTGTGGATCCTCCCATCGCCATCAATGCCGTAATGGCGTTGTCAAAGGCGTCCGTGGTCATGATGTCCGTCGGCTTCACGTTAAACCACGCTATCTCCACCGCCTGGCGGCCCGTGGCCGATGCCATCCGCGGATGCGACGAATGAGTTGCCGGCACGGATGCCGCCCCGGGCAGAGTCATGCCCATTGTTTCGGCGATGGACGTCATCGTAGACGCGGTGCCCATGGTCATACAGTGCCCAGGTGATGCGGCGATGTGATCTTCCAGTTCGCACCATGCTTCGCAACCGAGTCTGCCGGCACCGCGTTCGGCCCAGTACTTCCACACGTCGCTGCCGCTGCCCAACTGGTCGCCTCGCCATGACGTTTTGTTCATCGGCCCGCCCGGCATGAAGATGGCCGGGACATCGGCGCTGATCGCTCCCATCAGCAGCGCCGGTGTTGTCTTATCACAGCCACCCATCAGCACAGCGGCATCAATCGGATAGGTCCGCAGAACTTCTTCCGCTTCCATCGCCAGAAAGTTGCGGTAGTACATCGACGTGGGCTTCATGAACGTTTCTGACAGTCCCATCACGGGGACTTCCACGGGAAAACCGCCCGCCTGCCAGATTCCTCGTTTGACGTCTTCGACTCGCTGCTTGAAGTGCGCATGGCAGCTGATCAGATCGTTCCACGTGTTCAGAATTCCGATAACCGGTTTGTCTGCAAACTCTTCCGTACCGAAGCCGGATTGTTTTTGGCGCGAACGATGGCCAAAGGACCTCAGGTCGTCGGGGCCGAAGTAGCGGTAGCTGCGAAGTTCTTCAGGAGTACGTTTGGTTCGTGAAAACATTGTTGGCGTATGGATTTAGCAGGGTGATGATTGAGTGATTAAAGACAAATATTAGCGGGCGTCGACTGGTCTCGGTGGCGCCGTGTCCCGTTCGTTGAGGCTGAGTGAGATATACCGCGACGACAATGGCGCGTCAGAGGGCTTCGCACTGCTCACGAACAGGTCTACTTTGGTTTTGGAAGTTCCTGTAATGCCGCTTCCAGGGTTGTTCTGATGGCCGCGACGTCATCAGAAACATCGCCGAGGGGATGTTCTTCTTCCGGGTCAGCGTTCATGTCGAAGAACCTGCCGTTGGAATACAGCTTGTGTGTTCGGGTGCGGACGTACTGTTGAGACGAACGTCCCTCCGCATAGGCCCAGTGACGCGAAGATCTTCCAGTACCAAGGATTGAGGAGGCAAAACTATGGCCGTTCAACGCCACTTTATCGGGGAGTGCGGCCCCGGTCACTTCTGCCAGAGTCGGCAGGAAGTCACTGAAATCCACGAGGTCGTCGACGACCTGACCGGCGGCAACCTGTCCTGGCCAGTTGGCGATCAGCGGGACTCGAGTGCCCCAGTCGTTCAGCTTGCCTTTGCCACCCTGAACGCTTTCGCCGTTGATCTCAGAGAACACTTTTGGGCGGACGTATTTTCCTTTTTCGTAGCGCAGGTACGACGCGCCAGCGGTGCCGTTGTCTGTGGTAAAAAGAATCAAAGTGTCATCCCGCAAATTCAACTGATTGAGCGCAGAAACTAATCGGCCGACCTGTCGATCCATGTCGATGGACATTTCTTCGTAGTTCAGCCAGCGCCCGTCCGGTCCGTATGGTACGGGTCTGCCGATGTCATCGGTTACGTCATGGCACAGGGCCATCGAGTAATATGCGAAGAATGGTTGTTCGCGTTTACGTTGCATGAAGTCGATCAGAAAATCCACGTACAGATCCGGGCCATATTTCCCATACGTGTCTTCACGAATCTGACCGTTCTGGTAGAGCATCGGGTCGTGATATCGAGCACCTTCGTGCCAACCGAATACGCTCCATTCCTCGAATCCCATGCGGGCAGGTTGCTGCAGGTCGTTCTTCATCAAACACAGCTGCCATTTGCCACCGATAGCGGTGGCGTATCCCGAGTTCTGCAGCATCGGAGCGAAGGTTTTTTTTTCTTCTTCTTCTGGAAAGGAGCCCCAGCGGGGATTCATCAGCACGGCCGGATATCGTCCCGTCATCAGGCAGATTCGGGACGGATGGCAAACCGGCATACTGTAACAATGGGTGTAGCGTTGACCGGTCTCCGCGAGTGCATCAATGTTTGGTGTTGGATACGACGTACCGCCATAACACCCCAGCACTTCACGTCCGACATCATCTGCCAGAATCAGCAGAACGTTGGGGGGACGGACCGCTGTCAGCCCTTTGTACGCTGCATAATAACGATGGCCGAGTTCGCGGTAGGAGCGTGAGTCGAAGTGGACTTTGTCGCCTTTGTCGCTGAGGCCAACCGCATTGACAAATCCTGTCTTGCCAACCATTGATGGCAGTGACTGGTGAGCTGCGTCGACGAGTTTTTTCGAATCGTTCCACGGACGTTCCGAAAACCTCCCCATCTGTCCGGCAATAAACGGAAGGTCGGGACTTCCGACCAGCGATCGAAAGCGGTCAATCAACTCATGCAGATTCTCTTCATAGACTTCAGCGAGCATCGGCTTTGAGTCGGATTCCCCCTGGTGCCATAGAACTCCCCGGACCACGCCGGATTCAACAGCTCGTTGAACCCGAGCAACGGTGTCGTCCCAGGGATGCGACTTTGTCTGGCTGTGATACCCACCCGGTTCCCATGTCGAAATTGCTGATCCTCCGGCCGCACAGGGAATCAGCCCCACCGTGATTCCAGGGTTGTCGCGGACGTAATCTGCGGCAAAGGATTTTCCGAGTCCCACTCCAACGGCCCTGGGCTTGTCAAAATGCAGTGGGTCCGCGGCCAACTGCCATTCACCGGCTTTGTTGAGAGACAGAATTCGAGCATCAGTTTCCCGAGCCTGCTCGTCCACACGTCCGCGTCCCGCCATGTTGGACTGACCGGCCAGCAGGAATAAATGGAAATTCTGCTTATCGTTCGGAATGGACGGTTCGTCAGTACGACCATTTTCAGCGGTTGCTGTAAGCGCCAAACAGAAAGAAAAAATGAGCAAACATGATTTCATCAGAAGCAATCCAATCGTGCAGTGCCGACGTTTTCGTAGTCGGAGATTGTCGGTGAGCGACTGCCGCTTAGCCAACCATCATTGCGATTTTGGCGGGCCTGATCCTGGCAGTGCGGGGTTTGCACCAACCGGCGGTGCAGTGTTGTCCGGCTGTGGTGACGCACCGATACCACTCGGAGTCTCAGACGCTGCGCCGGTTTCCGTATCTGTCTCAGAAGATTCCGCGGGAGGTGGTGGAGTTGGGGCCGGTACAGGAGGCGGTGCGATTTTGTCCTCACTTTGCCGTGTTTTTGCTGTAATCATCGCCTCGATTTTTCGAAACCGGCCCATCATGCGCTGAGCGGCGGCGTCCTGGCCTTTGGGTAATTCGTCAAACATGCGCCGGAAATCGTCTCGTGCCGCAAACAGCAATTCCTGCTTGACGTGGTCACGCGCCGAGGCCTGGCTGGGATCCGAAAGACGCTCGACCATTTCCTTCAGCTTCAGAGTGGTGTCATCCGTAAGTCGCGACCATTCATTTGAGGCCACTCCGCCTGAATGTGTGGTTGTGATCTGACCGTGCAGTTCCATCAATAAACCCAGATCCTTCTGGTCCTGAACGAATGTTTCCCGAAAGAAGACAAACCACCCCAGTCCGATCATGACCGTCACCAGAAGAACAACGATTCCCTTCCACTGGCGTTCGACCCAGCCGATCAGACGATAGACAGCTCCTTCGTTGTCCCAGTCATCGTCATCATCGTCGTCGTCCCGGTCATCGATCTCGTCATCGTAGTCATCATCATCTTCGTTGTTGTCGAACGGTGAGCTGCGGGCAGCATCATCGTCTCGACTTCGCCGCTTGCCTCCGCCACGTTTGGGCGGTGCGGATTCAGATTCGTAATCGTCATCAAACAGTGAGCCACCGCCGCCGCCATCATAGTCGTCGTCGTAATCGTCACCGCCGCCACCCCGGCTGCCACGGCCGCGTGGTGCTTCCGGAAACAGCTCGGGGAAATCTGTGGCGACGTACCAGTTCTTTCTGTCCTCGGAGACCTGGTAGTGGCGGTTGAATCGTCCACGGCGCAACAGACCATGAATCTTGTCTGCTGACAGAGGTCCCTGAGTTTTTCCGCGGTTACGAATCCAATACCTACCCAATGACCTGACTCCTGCAGATTAGCGAATTGACTCCAGGATGTTTCCCGTTTCGGCGTCATCACGCACCAAAGTCCCGGTCTTCGCAGCAAACTGGGACTTTAGCGGCAGATACTATCCGACGGTCGGAGGGATGTCCAAACGTCAGGCGACGCCGTTCAAACCCACCCGTCGGATGAAACGAGTCACTCTCGATCCAATGATATTGCTTCGGCGTAATCCAGTTCGCCGGTGCGGCCGTCAAAGTACTGGAAAATAATTTGAGGGTGCGGATAAGCGACCCAGCGTTTGTCGCCCAGTTTCTTTGGCATGTTGAAAACATTATTAATCTGTACGACGCAAAAATGTGGGTACAGGCGTTCCAGGCGAGGGAGATCCGGCAGGATATAGCTGCTCCAGCGGATATCGCATTCTCTGGGTCCGAACTTCCATTTTCCGGTGGCCGGCCGATCGCTTTCATCCAGTTTCGGCACGTGGTTCACACTGTTGTGCGGACCGCAGCAAAATTCCCAGACGTTGTCGGTCACCTTAATGGCAAAGCTGTTGTGCAGGTCGCCCGTCATGACGAATACCTTCTTGCCGAGTTTCTCCCACTCCTCGATAAGTAGTTCGCGTTCGTCAAAGAATCCTGTCCATGCTTCCTCTTTGTTGGCGGCATCCACTTCGAAGCCGCCCGCGCCGCTGTGTGGAATCATGAACGGGACCGTTGATACGACAAAGAAGAAATCGGCATCACTTTCCTTCATGGATTTCAACAGCCATTCTCGCTGCGGGCGACCCAGCATCGACACTCCCGGCTTATCGCGTTCCCGAATATCGTGCATGTCGCGATCACCGCGTGTGTCGATCATGAAGAACTCACAGTTGGACACGCGGAACTTTCCGTAACTCCGACGTCCGATCGAGTAACTGACCTCGTCGGCAACTTTGGCCGGCATGTGCAACCGGAGTGTATGGGGATTGACAACGTCTGGGAATTTTGCTGCGGTCCGCACAACAGTGTGAACCACGTGCCGAAACTGGATGAAA
>JAQWLN010000044.1 GCA_029247265.1 Fuerstiella sp. | reverse complement strand
AGTCGGATTCCCCATGCCCAGATCAATCACATCGACACCATCCACCCGAAGCTGGTGTTTTCGCTTATTGATGGCCCCGAACATGTACGGTGGCAAACGTTTGACCCGTTCCGCCACGGGAATTTCGAAGGGTGTATCGTCAAAGAAAACGTCTGATTCGCTGCGCATGTAACCGGGTCCGAGAATTATTTGATTGAGCGAATTCCGCTCGGATCTGCCCGCGACGGGCGTTTTAGACCTTCAAGAACGCTGACTTCAGAGATGCCTCACAGGACCGTCTCTGAATTGTATTCGTCTTTGTGAAGACCTGTCGTGGTTAAGTAAATGTTAATCGACCAGTAACAGTGGTGTGCTGGCTCCGAGGTCCGACCGCCTATGAGTCTGTGACACGCTCGTCAACGGATTCTATAGATGGTCGACTGGTCGAGCGACGTCAGACCGACACGGAAATGACGACGTTGGGTCAGGAAAGTATCAAAATGCGCAGAAAACCAAGCCCCGCAAGATCAGGATTGGTGCTTAAACCTAATATTTTCGGCAGTTGGCTGACTAACAACTGTTCCATATCTGCTCGTGTCTGCTGTCCAGACGGGCCTCACAGACAAATGCTATTTCTGAATCGCTGGACAGCAGGTGCGTTGAACTGCAGGGTCAGAACCGTGCCCCGAACTCGCAACATAGCGGACGAGATCATCGAAAAGCCTCGAACTGTCGAATTCTGCTCGATTTGCTGATGGTCTTGTAAGAATCCTTACACAACCCGCGTCGTGGGGTCAGTATCTCCGTCTCGGGAAGTTGCATTGCTCTAATAAAAACGGCAGCGACATGAACGAAAAGATTTGGTATTTGAAGAAATGTCCAGTGTTTGGACAATTGTCGTCCGAACAGGTGGTGAACATCGAATCTCAATGTTTCAGTCGCAAATTTTCTCGCGGCGAAATGATTTACCTGCCCAATGATATGGGCGATTCTGTGCTGTTGCTGGCTCGTGGGCGAGTGCGAATCTACCACGTCACCAATGAAGGCAAACAGGCAATTCTCGGGTTCATGGAACCTGGAGAGCTATTTGGCGAAGTCAGCGTCTTCAATGGCAGCCGGCGAGACGAATATGCGGAGGCCACTGAAAAATCATTCGTCGTTCTGCTGCCGCGACATGTGATTCAAGAGCTCATGCTTGAGAACCCCACTGTCTCGATGACCCTGACAAAAATGTTCGGACTTCGATTGCGACGAATCGAACGACGACTGAAGTCTCTTCTGTTCAAAACGAGTCGCGAACGTCTGATTCACCTTCTGCTGGAACTGGCCGAAAAATACGGTCGTCACGTCCCGGATGGAGTTGTGATCGGACAGAAGATCTCACACTAGGATATGGCCAGCATCATCGGAGCGACTCGAGAAACTGTCACGATCACTCTTGGTGAACTTCAGTCAGAAGGCAAACTCACCGTTAACAGGAGACAGATCACCCTCAAAAACGTTGAGAACCTTGCTGTTTCGATCGACTTTGGCCCTGTCGTGCCCGCCTTTGTATGAAACCTAACAATTGTGAGCCGAGCAGATTCTGATCGACTTTCCGGCCGGAAAAATGGGCGTTGGCACCATCGACTCTTTCAGAGCAAAACCGTTAACCTGGTCACAGACATAGCCCCGCCTTCGCTGGAAACTTACCGGCAGGCCCAATCATCTTCATCGAACAAAGTATAGCCATGACAACGAAACAAGACTGGGAACCCTGCCCTGCGGGCACAATCAAGAAGGTGAAGGATCGACAGCAGGAGGCGGCGCGCACTGCCACACTGTTACGTCGAGCTGTTGTTGTCGGCGCAATTTCTGCAGGTTCACTGTTTCTCTGGACGCAGCAGCCGGCACAGCCAGCTCTCACATGTCGGCAAGTATGTGACCAGGGCGAAGAGTATGTTCGGGAACAGTTGTCTCCCGATTTGGTCACAGCGATTGCCTCCCACTGCAAGACCTGCCGGCGGTGTGACAAACACATCACCAGGTTACAAAGAACAATGACAGCCTGATCATCGTCTCGTGTACCCTTAAGCTGCAGACGAGGAATTGGAAGTAACCGAGACCGGTCGTTCGGCACTCGAGTCGGTGTCAATACGAGGAACCTTGCGTGTGATACAGTCGTTATGACCGGCAGCAACAGTGCATTGTCGAGTGGTGAAAATTCACAAACGCAGCGAAAACAGGCACATGCCGGGACGAAGCACGATTCCAGCGTGTAACAGAGTGCACTTCACTGCAGTGCAGCAACCATAGCCACCGTTGAGCTGCAAAATTGCTCCCCAAATCCGCTATATGTCCGTGCAAATTGTACTAAACATCAGGATCCGTTCGGATCGTGGTAGACGGTTTTTGACCGGTCCCACCCTCGAGAGTATGATTCAGGAACTGCCACAGCCATTTCAGCGGTATGGCGATATCCTTTCTGTATGTCTATTCAATGACGGCGTCGCGTTTCCTGTGTGCAGACACATCCGTCTGCCCCTTGACGCCATCAACTGAATTCGACACTTCTCCGGTGCCTCATGACTCAGCAGTCAAGTGCTGAACTCGACCCGACGAAACCCACAGAGGGCGAAGTGCCTCTGCTGGATCGGCCGCTCGTTGCCGACGACCAGAATACGGTTGTCAGCACGGGTACGGACCTCGACAACAGTGCACCATCGGAGGTCACCTATTCAGCGTCCGCGCAGGAAATCCGGGACCGTCTCTTTGGTGCACAGACGGATGAGCAGAATCGGGAGCGTGGACTTCGCATCGGCCATTTTGATGTGGAAGAGCGAATTGGCTCCGGGGGCATGGGCGCCGTCTTTCGGGCCGTCGACCTTGAACTATCCCGCTTTGTCGCTTTGAAGGTACTGCACCCGGGAATAGCCGCCGATACATCGCTGGTTGCCAGGTTTCGTAACGAGGCCCGATCGTGCGCCCAACTGAATCATGACAATGTGGCTCGCATCTTTTTTGCAGGCGAACAGGACGGCATTCATTACATCGCCTACGAATATGCAGACGGCATCAACATTAAGGAAGCGATACAGCAGCGCGGTAAACTGAGTCCGGCGGAGACAGTCAACTACGCCATACAGGCAACGCTGGCGTTGAACCACATCGCGGCGGCGGGAATTATCCATCGCGATATCAAACCATCCAACATCATCATCACGCAGTCCGGTCGTATCAAGGTCGTCGACCTGGGACTGGCGCGACGCGACACAACGGATTCGATCGGCGATATTACGGTTGCCGGCACAACTCTCGGCACGTTCGACTATATCGCCCCAGAACAGGCGCGCGATCCGCGAATGGCCGATATCCGCAGCGATATTTATTCGCTGGGATGCACGGTGTATCACATGCTTACCGGCAGGCCGCCGTATCCGGAAGGAACCGCCCTGCAGAAGCTGCTGGATCACCAGGGAAAAACGCCTCCGGATCCGCGGCTGGTGGCAAATGACGTTCCGGTCGAACTGGCTGCCATCGTGCAGAACATGATGAACACCGATGCCGAACAGCGATACCAGGATCCCGGTCAACTGCTAACGGACCTGATCAGCCTTGCAACACAAATGGGTTTGCGAAGTGTTCCTGCAGAAGGAGTCGTATGGCGCAGAATTCCCGTTCGCCGGATTCGCGAGTTATCAGGGGCCATTTTTCTGTCCGGCGCCGTGCTGGCCATCTGTCTGACAGCGCTGATTTTTCATTTTCTGCCGGGAAAACAAGAGCCTCCACCAGACTGGCTCAAAGATTCGTATGCGATCCAACTTAGCGCCGCCGATTCTTTGGACATGGGTGCAGCAGTTGATTCAGCCAGAGAAGATTCGACGCAAACACAAGGTGCGTTCACACTGAGTATCGGTACTGCAGAGCTGAATCAGACGCTGGAGCAGACTCGAAACTCCAACCCGGTTCCGCTGCCCGGGTCCATGCCAATCGGCCCCTTCTTTCCGGTTGCGGGGTCCGAGGAAACAGGTGTTCCAATACCTCAAAACATAGACACTCCGCCTATCGAGCAACGACGTATTCGCCTTGAGCCTGCGCTTGGTCAACCGAAATACCACAATTCACTCAGCAGTGCGCTGGCTGACGCGAAGTCGGGGGACGAGATTCTGCTGCAGTTTGACGGCGTTCAACAGGTGCCATCCCTGCCGAAACTCGGGCGTACAAATGGCGAGAACATTACTCTTCGGGCGGCAACAGGGTTCCGCCCCGTTCTGGAATTTCGAGGTGACGACGAACAGTCATCCGTTCCGGGACGACTGTTTAACCTCACGAATAACCTGAACCTGCGTTTGCTTGGTGTGGACCTCCGAGTCATTGTCGGCAACGACGCCGTGTCTGAGGAATGGGTGTTGTTCGAGTGTAACGGTCCCAACAGAATCGAACTGCGCGACTGCACCATCGAAGTTCGGAATTCGTCACGGCGGCCGACCACTGTCTTTCGACTTTCAGACTCGCCTGTTAACGAAGATTCAGACAACCTGGTTGACATACAGCTATACGAAGTCGCCGTTCGTGGCGGCACAGACGTTGTACTGGTTGACGGTCAGCCAACGGGACGAATGCGAGCGGAACAGTGCGCTTTCGCGCTGGATGGCTCGCTGATCAGCAATATCGGTTCACAAATGCCGGAGCAAGTCGGACACCTGGACGTCACGCTCGATCACACCACCACAATCCTTTCCAAACCTGTCGTACACATGGCAGACAGCGATGTCTTCGACGGCCGGGATCCACAGCGAGAACTGTCGAAGCTTTCTGTGAACAGTTACTCATGTGTTTTTGCCTCGCTGACAGAAGACGGCGTCCTGATTCACTCACAGGGCAACGCCTACCTGGACGACCTGCCGGACTTACTGACGTGGCATGGCAACGCGAATCTGTTCCACCAGTACAACGTCTACTGGAAACTCGAAAGTGCCAGCCGTGGCAGCCTCGATCTGGAATCGACTCTCATGTCACTCAATGAGTGGAACAAGACCTGGAGCCAGGGAGCGGACGAACAGGAAGAAGAGGCTGTTGAATTCGGCTCGGATGTCTGGAACGACCCGGACCTGCTGGAGAATTTTTCGCGTGCCGATCTCAGCGACTTCGACACGCATTCGTTTGCACTGAGTCGAGCACAATTCTATTCCGGTACCGCGGGTATGGCACTCGATCCTGACGGAAGGGTTCCGGGGGTCGACTCGGCGTCGCTGAGCGGATTCCCGGTGACATTGCGATCACCGCTGGTCGAGACTCTGCCGGACGCCACTGACTGACACCGTTCACGAGTGACGTCTGCCCGGAATCCGATACACTGAGGGGTGCATCTTCCACCTCGACCGGAGTATCAGTGCCATGCGATGGTTTTGCATCGTCCCATCGATTTTCGTAATTTCCGCAGCCCTTTGTGCGGGTGCCGATGATCGGCTTGCCAATCTGGATGAATGCAATCCATGGTATCCCGATCAGAACTTTCCAAAGCTGATTACGCCTCGGTGGGTGGGTGAAGAGGGCGTTGAGGCGGTGGTTGTGCTGGCCATCGACGACATGCGTGACACGGCAAAGCACGAACAGTACCTGCGTCCCATTTTGAATCGCCTGAAACAGATCGACGGCCGAGCTCCTGTCAGCATCATGACGTGCGATGTGAAGCCCGACGATCCACAGCTGCAAAGCTGGCTGGAAGAAGGGCTCAGCATCGAGGTCCACACTGTCGATCATCCCTGCCCGCTGTTACAGGAAGGCGACTTCGACAAAGCCAAATCGACTTACGACCGCTGCATCGATCTGCTCAGCGCGATTCCCGGCAATGACCCCGTCGCCTTCCGCACTCCATGTTGCGATTCGCTGAATACCGTCAGTCCTCGGTTCTATTCTGAAATTTTCAACGGAACGACAGCTGCGGGCCATTTCCTGCAGATCGATTCTTCAGTGATGAATTTTTTCACATCTGACGATCCATCGATTCCTCGCGAACTTGTGCTGGACAAAGACGGCAACGAGCGATTCTGGAAGTACAAAGTGCGGGGTCTGAAACGAGGTAACACGCTGCACGACAACTTTGTCAACTACATCAGGAACTATCCGTATCCGTACGTCATTAACAACACATGCTGGCAGTTCCCCTGTGTTGCACCCAGCGACTGGTCAGCTCAGCACCTGCATGGAGTCAACAACCCGGTCACCGTGGAAGACTGGAAAGCCGCACTGGACATCACCGTTCACAAACAGGGCGTTTTCAATCTGGTCTTCCATCCTCATGGCTGGATTACGTCAGAACAGGTCGTGGAGCTGATCGACCATGCCATCGAAAAGCACGGTTCAAAGGTGAAGTTCCTGTCGTTTCGGGAAGCGGCAGAAAGGCTGAACAGATCATTATGTGACAGGAAGGAGCTCCGCCACGCAGGCGCGACGCAGCAGGCGGCAATAAGTCACGCCGCTATCCGGCGCGAGACCCCCGGACTTAGGTCACTTCCAGAATCTGTACTTGAGACTGTGCAGCAGGGAAAGCACTCAGGACTTCTGCCACTGCGCCGCCCCGACGGTTCGCACAACGGAGTCTTCATTCACGAAGGCCAACTCTGCTGGCAAAATGAAGACACAGCTCATTTGCCGAATCTGATGCAACAGGTATCCATCGACGACCTGCAGGCTGAACATGATCGACGTGAATCTGTGTCTGCATTACCACCAGTGCCGATCGGAGCGGCCGTTGTCGACATCACGCCCGACTACCCGGTCCGACTTACGGGTTACGGAAACCGTGCAACCGAATCAGAAGCAGTCGCTGTCAGAATTCATGCTCGAGCATTGGCGATTGGCGGTGAAGCTGATCGAGCACTCACAGTCCTGGTAACAGTCGACAACTGTGGAGTCCCGGCTGCTGTCACGGAAGCTGTATTTACAAAAGTTGCAGCGAAGCACGGAATCAGTCGCGAACGTCTTGCCGTGTGCTCAACACACACGCACTCGGGGCCCTGGCTGCGAGGTTTCGCACCGAATATCCTGACAGATCTTCCCAGCGAAGAGGCAGCCCATCTCAAGCAATACGAAACAGATCTGACCGGAAACCTGGTGAATGTCATCGACAGCGCTATTGGCTCGCGCCGGCCCGGAAAGCTGTCATCAACTCGGGGCAAAGTGGATTTCGCAATCAACCGCCGAACTCTTGTGGGCGGACGGTGGACGGGATTTGGCGAAACACCTGACGGCCCGGTCGATCACGAGTTTCCGATTCTTGCGGCACACGATGTCGACGGAAAGCTGATTGCCGTGCTGGCGAACTACGCCTGTCACGCTACGACGGAGACAGGTCAGTTTAATCAGATCAGCGGCGACTGGCCGGGTTTTGCGGCGGATATGATCGAAACTGACAACACGGGAGCCATAGCTCTGATTGCGATCGGCTGCGGCGCTGACGCGAATCCGACCCCACGAGGAACTCACGATATGGCGAGGCAGCACGGTCGGGCTGTCGCCGATGAGGTAAAAAGACTGCTTGATGCTACCGACCCTCGCCAGCGGACGGGGCAAATTCGACCAATCAACCCACGCATTCTGTGTAACATGGCCCGCGTCGATCTGCCACTGGGACCGTTGCCGTCGCTGCAGGAATGGGAACAGCGAGCAAAAGAACCGGGCCACACCGGCGCCCATGCCCGGCAGTTTCTAAGGCTGCTGGAGGACGGCAAATCCATTCCCACGTCAGTTCCACATTATCCCGTGCAGACGTGGTGTTTTGGTGAAGAACTGGCAATGGTATTTCTTGGTGGAGAAGTCGTCGTGGATTACTCCATTCGGCTGAATGAAATGCTGGACAGCGACAGATTGTGGACGAATGCCTACAGCAATGATGTCCCCTGCTACATTGCGTCAAAGCGAATTCTGCGAGAAGGCGGTTACGAAGCCGATCGGTCGATGGTTTATTACGGTCACCCGACTCGCCTGGCACCCGAAGCCGAAGACATCATCTGCGACACAGTGCAGAAGCTGCTGCCACATACGTTCTATTCCGATGCATTGCGAGCAGGATTCCCGGGCCCCAGGAATCCTGAGCAATCGCTGGCGAGTATCACGACAAGACCTAACCTGCGAGTCGAACTGGTCGCCGCCGAACCGCTGATCCGGGACCCCGTCGCGTTTGACTGGGATGTCCAGGGCAGATTATGGGTCGTCGAAATGGGTGACTACCCAAATGGAAGGGACATCCAGCCACTCACTGCCAACGACTCCGGCAATAGGGGCGGCGGACGGGTACGAGTGCTGGAAGACACAGACAACGACGGTCGCTACGACAAGGCGACAACGTTTCTGGACGGCCTGCCCTTCCCCAACGGCATCGCGATGTGGCGAAATGGCGTCGTCATTACGGCCGCTCCGGACATCGTATTTGCCGAGGACACAGATGGTGATTTGGTTGCCGACCGTCGTCAGGTACTGTTCACCGGTTTCACTGAAGGGAACCAGCAACACCGCGTCAACGGATTGCGATGGGGAATGGATGGCTTGCTGTATCTGGCCAACGGCGATAGCGGTGGCGAAATCAGCGTCGTAAGTTCACTGAATGAAAGCGGTGCGTCTGTTGCAAATGGTGTTTCCAGAACAGGCATCGGCGGACGTGATGTCCGGATCGATCCGGACATCGGGCTGATTGAGACGGTCAGCGGCCAGACACAGTTCGGACGTGAACGGGACGATTTCGGCAACTGGTTCGGCAACAACAATTCCAACCCGATCTGGCACTATGTACTGGAAGAACGCTACCTGCAGCACAACCCTCATGCTGCGATCTCAACGACAAGGGCAGAAGTCTCTGCCGTTCCAGGAGCAGCACCAATTTTCCCCACCAGTAAAACGATGGCGCGGTTTAACGACTTTAATAAGGCGAATCGGTTCACATCTGCGTGCAGCACTTCTATTTACCGCGATACGTTGCTGGGAGAAGAATTCTACGGCAATGCGTTCACGTGCGAGCCGGTTCACAACCTTGTTTCACGGTTGATTATGAAACGCGACGGTGTCACTTTCAGAGGGCGTCGGGTAGACGACGAAAACGAATCGGAATTCTTCGCCAGCAGCGACAACTGGACTCGCCCGGTTATGGTGCGCACGGGCCCGGATGGCGCCATTTACATTGCGGATATGTATCGACAGGTCATTGAACACCCCACCTGGATTCCGGCCGAGTATCAACGCAAACTAAATCTGCAGGCGGGCAGTCACAGGGGCCGCATCTACCGACTGGTTCCGTCAGGGCAATGCTGTTCGCCGACGGCCAGCACGGACAAGACTAACTCCCAGGCGCCACAACGAGCGGAACCACAGCCGGAGCTCCGCAGTTGGTTCGCCACGTCATGGAAAGGCACCGCCCTGGACGATCTGGCCGAGCGTATTTCCAGCCCCAATGGCTGGTGGCGAGACACGGCTCAACGAATTCTGCAGCATCGCGACGCTGTGCCTTCCGAACGCCTGGCAAACTTCACTCGAATGCACTCGTCCCCGGCGGTGCGAGTGCAATCGCTCTATGCGTCCCGGAACGCCAACGCAACAGACAGCGCCACGAGGACCAGTCAGCTTAAAGCCGCGTTAAACGACCAACATCCGGAAGTACGACGACACGCCTTAAGGTTACTGGAATCGCTGCTGCTGCACGGTGACTCTCGACCGCCCGAGGAAGTCCTGCAGCTGGTCAACGATCCGTCGCCCGCTGTACGGCGGCAGTTGGCATTCTCTTTGCGTGCGTCACGACACCGCGACGCCGCAGGTGCTCTGGCGACACTTTTGAGACAGGATGCAGGGGCAATCCATATTGTCAACGCAGTCATGGTATCGCTGACGCCCGATAGTATTGGCAACGTTTTGCAGCAGGCAGTTTCCGGCGGTAGCATTCCGGACAGAACAGTCGTTCAACTCATCAGTCAGGCTGCAGCAATGAAGAAAATCAGTGCCCTGCGGCAACCGGTACTCGGCATGCTGCGACAGCTGAATTCATCTGCACGACCGGAATCAAGCGTCTGGGATTCGGCAACTCAGGTTCTTCGCAGTATACGGCAGCACAAAGAAATAGACTCGGCCCTGAAAAACGACGCAGAGATTGTCGCAGCAATTTCTCATGCGAAATCCAGCGCCCCGGCAGTCGCTGTCAACTCCCAAACATCCGCTGATATTCGCGTGTCTGCTCTGCAGTTCATGACATTGGCTGGAACGCCGAAGCCCGAAACCTCCGAACAGCTTGTCGAACTGCTCAGTCCCGGTTCGCCCATCGCTGTGCAACAGGCTGCCGCTACTGCCGTGGTGCATACGTCGCCTGACACCACAGGTGCGCTGTTCGATCGATGGAGCAGCATCACCCCTGCAGTGCGATCATCGATTGTGGAACAGCTGCTCCAGAGTTCATCACGAACCCGGTTGCTGCTGACTGCCGTTGCTGTGCAGAAACTGGCGGCAAGTGACATCGATGCCTCGTCTCGTGAGCGACTGCTCAATCACCGTGATGAGAGTCTGAGATCACTTGCAGGGGAAGTTCTGGGAACCATTACATCGACAGCACGTTCCGCTGTCGTTGATGACTATCAGGAACAGATTGTCAGCCTGGCCGGGGACAAAATGAGCGGCAGAATTGTCTTCGAAAAACGCTGTGCCACATGTCATCGACTGCAGAATACCGGCAAAGCGATCGGTGCAGATCTTGCCGCGTTGAAGAATCGTTCGACCAGTGCAATGCTGACGGCGATCCTTGATCCGAACAAAGCCGTAGAAACAAAGTTCCTCAGCTACACTGCCGTCAGTACCGAAGGACTGACATTCAGTGGCATGTTGCTGAGCGAAACAGGAAACAATGTGACCCTGATGGGCACAGACGGCAAGGAGCATGTTCTGCTTAGAAACAAACTCGAGGAATTGACTTGCTCCAATCGATCACTGATGCCGGAAGGACTGGAAAAGGACCTGACGCCTCAGGATCTGGTAAACGTGATTGCATTCGTACAGTCCTCAGGCGTGAAATGGAAACGGTTCGAAGGCAACGAACCTCAACTGGTTACCGCCGACACGGACGGAACACTAACCCTGTCAGCCTCGACGGCTGAGATCTACGGCCCCAGCCTGGTCTTTGAAAACAGGTATGGGAATCTCGGTTACTGGTCGTCGACCAGTGACTACGCGGTATGGAACATCAATTCTCCGAAATCCGGACACTGGACAGTCGAAATCGAATACGCCTGTGACAATGCCACAGCTGGCAACCCATTGAAGTTGTCCACCGGAACACGCCTGCTGACCGCCCGCGTCCCCGGCACAGGCACGTGGGATGACTACAGAACCTGGTCCGCCGGCAGCATTGACCTGGGACGTGGTCGACGCCAGCTTGTTGTCACAGCGCCGCAAGAACCGTCGTCATCGTTGATTGACCTGCGAACGATTCGCCTGATACCGCCAAAGTAGTTTTCGCGAATGAGGACCTGGTAGTGGTGTTGCACAAAGGTTCGGAATCGCGACCCGGCCTTCATCAGGCAACAGCCCCATGCAGCGTAGCGACACACGTCTGGCCCCGAAACGGCTGTTCCTGTTAGACTTCTGCCCCACAGGAACGTGTCGTAATCTCGACAGGCCGTGACGGGATTCGGGCACATACACGCTGGACAGACATGGCGTACAAGCCAACAACCGATAATCGTCCACACGCCGGATTCATGATTCGCGCGGCCACCAAATCTTGCGGTTGCCCACCGGGTCGTTTGCAGAGGACCAATAATGAAGCACATTGTGATTTGTTTTGTGTCTGCCGCTGCAGGAACAGTTTTCGGATCCTGGCTGATTACTGCCAATAGTACTCTGCCTTCCGCCGCAGGACAGCCAGCGTTTTCTCAGCCTTCTCGGCCGATGCCCCAAACAGCCGATGCCAGCAACGGTGACACTGGGCGGCCACTGGCTAAACCCCGGGCGTACCTGGCAGACGGACTGACGCCGGACGAAGCATCATCGGCCTATGTTTATGACCTGGCCAACCGCAGCGTGGTGAATATCGCGACGCGGATTGGGGCGGAACGCACTTTGTTCCGTCAGAATCGCACTGAGGACGCCGGATCTGGTTTTGTGCTGGACACCGATGGCCACATCCTGACAAATTTCCACGTAATTGAAGCAGCGCAGCGAATTCTGGTGACGCTGTATAACGGCAAGTCCTACGACGCAGAACCGGTTGGTGTCGATCCTATCAACGACATAGCCATCATCCGACTTGACGTTCCACCGGAGTTACTGACGCCAGTAACGATAGGCGATTCCAGTGCGTTGAAAGTCGGCATGAAGGTGCTGGCGATCGGCAATCCGTTCGGTCTTGAACGGACGATGACCACCGGAATCATCTCCAGCCTGAACCGAACACTGCCCGTGACGCGAGCACGATCGATCAAGTCTGTGATTCAGATTGACGCGGCCATCAATCCGGGTAATTCCGGCGGGCCGTTGCTGGATTCTCACGGCCGACTAATCGGCATGAACACGGCCATTGCCAGCCAGACCGGGCAAAGTGCGGGAATCGGATTTGCCATTCCCTCCAATCTGATTGCACGAGTCATCCCGGAGTTAATCGAGCATGGTCGGGTCATCCGCCCGGACATCGGCATTACGGAAGTACTGCAAACCGAAGACGGGCTGCGGATTCTGCGAATGGATCCGGAGGGGCCGGCGGTCCAGGTTGGGCTGCAAGGACCAGCCATGCGCAGAGTCAAACGCGGGTTCGTAGTCTTCGAATCAGAAGACCGCAGTGCCGCGGATTTGATTGTCGGAGTCAACGGCAAGGATACTCGGAAAGTCGACGAGTTTCTGTCCGAAGTGGAAAGTCACCGGCCGGGTGACACGGTGGTGCTGCAGATTATTCGTAACGGCGAATCGATCGACGTCAGCGTCCAGCTCACGAAATGATCAATCCAGTGAGTGAACCAGCAGACCACTGCGCAGTTTTGGTTCGAACCATGTGCTTTTTGGAGGCATGATTTCACCGGCATCAGAAACGGCCATCAGCTGCTGAATGGATGTCGGAAACATCGAAATCGCACAGGCCCAGCCATCTGATGTCACTCGTTTCTCAAGTTCATCAGTGCCTCGAATGCCGCCAACGAAGTCAATCCGTGAATCCGTTCTGACGTCTTCGATGCCGAAGATCGGCTCTAAGATACGTTGCTCCAGAATTGCAACGTCGAGCGACGCAATCGCATCGGAATGTTCGATGGAATCAGCCGGGATAGTGATTCGATACCATGAGCCGTCCAGATAGAAACAGAACGAACCGGCAGATAAAGGAACCGGGTCGTTAGTGGGTTCGACGATGCCCACTTCTCTCAATCGCGACAGAACGTCGTCTACAGACTGTCCGTTTAGATCTTTGATAATGCGGTTGTACGACAGAATATTCAGCTGGTTCGCCGGAAACAGAACAGTCAGAAACCAGTTGTACTCTTCGTCACCCGTGTGATTCGGATTAGCGGCGCGGCGCTCGGCTCCCGCTCGCCACGCACTGGCAGAACGATGATGGCCGTCCGCGACATAAAACGCCGCCACTGCCGAAAGGTGTTCCACAAGCGATGAATCATCAGCAACCTGCCAGACCGTATGCTGTACACCGTCCGGTGCGGTGAAATCGTACAACGCTTCCGAAGAAGACACTGTTTCAGCAATCAGGGCATCGACAGCGGCGACGTCCCGGTACGTAAGAAATACGGGCCCGGTATGGGCGTTCAGAGTCAGCAGGTGACGCGTGCGGTCGTCCTCTTTGACCTTTCGGGTCTTCTCGTGCTTCAGAATCAGGTTGTTCTCGTAGTCATCTATGTGGCAGCAACAGACGATGCCCGTCTGAGCCACACCGTTCATAATTTGACGGTAGGCGAACAAATGTGACGTTTCGTCGCGGGCAAGAACACCGTCACTGATCAGTTGTTCCAGATTCCGACGAGCCGTTTCATAGACTTCGTCGGCATAAGGATTAGTGTCCTCGGACAGATCAATGTCTGGCCGCACGACGTGCAGAAAACTGTGAGCGTTCCCATCAGCCAGGTCTGCCGCTTCCCGACGATTGACCACGTCGTACGGCACCGAGGCAACTGTGGCTGCATTTTCTGCCGTGGGACGAATCGCCTGAAATGATTTGATGCGAGGCATAATGCTGCTTCTGTGAGAGTCTGTACAGGATGAGAGATTCGGGATTGGAGCGACTGCGTGCAATCCATCCAAGGTCACAGCCTTATTGCTGAGGAAAATTCGGACGATTCCAGGCTGTGAGAGCCTGTCGGTCGTGGTAGTATCCGAAATGCCTACAGCGTTTCACGCTGACTTGTGGCCGCGAAGATCGGTTTTCGATGGCAGTTTCGTTGCTCCCGCGAGCCAGTATCGTCTACGAAAATATGTATATTGCTCTAACGAGTAACCAGCACACCAGTCTTTGAACAGGATCAGCAGCATTGCCGGAAGAAGAACGAAACCTGGGAGTTCAACCGATTGGCCAGGTTCTGGAAGAACTTGGGCTGAAGACACACGATCTTGTCGCAGCATCAACCGAGCAGTTAACTCACAAAATGGTAGCGCGTGCCGTGAAGGGGCGGAGGCTCACGAAGAATACAAGGGGGAAAGTCATTCGAGCCCTGAACTCTGCGGCGGGTCGCAGTTTCGACGAAGATCGACTGTTCACCTACTGAACTTACCAGACAAAATGACGTCGACCGTGCCGGTTCGTCAGGACCTGCCGCCATCAGCGCAGTGCAGCTAACCACGTTTCCCGTCACATCGCGTTTTGTGCGGATCGAAAATGAATACTCGATTGCGTCCACTGTTCTTTGCGTCGTACAGCAGAGCATCTGCGGCAGAGACCATTTGATCACACGTGGACAACTCTACGCCATCGCTGCTTGATACTCCCAGACTGCAGGTAACGTCAATCCTGCCGCCATGAGTTTGAAACGGCGTCGATGCAATCAGCAGACGTATTCGTTCGGCAATTCGCCCGGCCCCCTTCAAGGGAGTTTCACGACACGCAACGATGAATTCTTCGCCTCCGAACCTTGCGAGCATATCTGTTTTCCGCAATTCGCTGCGTACACGTTCACAGAAAACTCTCAGTACTTCGTCACCGACCAGGTGCCCGTACTGATCATTAATTTTCTTGAAGTGGTCAATGTCCAGAAGAATCAGTGACAGATGCTCATTCTGTTTTCGGCATACGTCAAGTTCTTTATCGATCACCGGGATCAGGTAGCTTCTGTTAAATGCGTTCGTCAGTGGGTCACGCGTCATCAATTCATGCACGACTGCATGGTAGTTCGCTTCCTTATTCATGGAAGACATGAACTTCATGATGCAACCGCCCATGCGAATCAATTCGCCCCCCGACAGTGGCATTCGGCCTCGCAATAATTCGTCGTCGACATACGTGCCATTGGTGCTGTCCAGGTCAGTCAGAAAATATCTGCCGCCCAACAGGTCGACGGCAGCATGCATTCGCGATATGGCGTTGTCATCGACCGAAATATCACACGACGGATCCCGCCCAATCAACGTCCGCTCCCTCGTGAGCCGCACCGAGCCGGGTAAATCTGCAGCAGGCATGCTTTTCCAGCCTGCACACTGGTGTTTGCAAAGAATTCATATGCATCGGCACACGTGTCTGCGAGTGACGTCGACGCTTTGATTTCATGGTCGGCCATTTGCACTCCCGAAAACCGTTCCCGCTCACAATTTCATACATCGAAGTCAAAGCATCGATTACTGTAATGATTCGCAGGCAAGAGCATGCGGTCGCTGGTCCGTAAATCTATTGATGTTCCGTTGCCCGTCCGGATAAAAAACGAGCGTCACTTCGTTGCCAGATTCGTTAAAAAACATCTCATCAGAGAAAGCTTTCATCATCACCAGGCCTCGCCCACTCTCCGTGAAGCTGTACGGATCAGGGTCGCGCGAGAGTGCAGCAGCAGAGTCATACCCTGAACCTTCGTCGCGAACGATGACCCAGATCCCGCACGGAGTCGCCACCTCCGTGACGCAAACACATCTATCCTTCCATGGAGACTGTGTGCACCGCTGGCGAACCAGCTCATTAAAAGTGGAAGACGCACTCTGCTTCAGGCTGGAATCCAGTTCAAGATTGCCGTGGTAAAACGCATTGGCAAGCGCTTCTTCCACAGCCACACAAAACTGTGTGCTGGAAACGCCGCTGCGGAGTTTGAAGTCATCCACGGACTCAAGCAATCGGTCTCGCATTACTGCAATAAATGCGGCGTTGGCCGGTCCAGCCAGTTCAGACAGACGAAGCTCGGGCATATCGATCGATCGATCCTGCCGAATCAAATTCCTATCAGGTATCTTGGGCTGAATATCTGAATCTGAGGCCATAACAACTTTCGATCATGGCAGGACTGGAATGTGTGGCATCAGCAACCGCGATGTGTTGCGTTGCCCTGATCTCAAACGTAGTTTCGGCCGCTCAACGACGACCTCGAAACCTTCGAGCTGCTGGAGTTCCAGTACGTCTGATGGTCAACGTTTGCAGATTGTGATGACAACAACGGTTATGACGACAGCATCCTGTGCCACAAACAGCATTTCACCATGCAATTCCGTCTGCGCGTGTCAGCAGATCGGAACCGTCGGCCCATGTGAGAAGCCGACCGCTTGCCTGAGGTCACCTCCGTCGGAAACAGCGCTATGGCTACAGCGGATTACGCGGATTCACGGCCGAGAAAAACGTGCTCGGCGTGCTGTTATTGCAACCACATCCCCGAAAAACGGCACTTGTGAATGACTTCGCCGCTAGGGGACCACACCAGAACCGCACGGAGTCGACAAGCGGCCCCAAGGACCGAACCGGTAGGATTCAACGTCCTTTGTAGCGGGTACGGAATCTCCGCTGTCATGCCTCAACAATTTCGGGTTTGATGCTCTCGATAAACGCAACGACTTCGCCTTTCTCAGGGTCAGCGAGTTTGAAGTGATCCAACGTTGCATGAACATGTGCCGAGAATCGCCACCAGTCATCGTCAGAGATCTGCATGCCCTGATGTGTCAGAGTCATGTTGCGACCGGTATAGTAAACCGGGCCACCCGCACAGCTGCTGAGAAAATCAATCAACAGTTGTTTCTCGCGTTTGATGCCGTCAGCGCCTCGGTGACTCCAGAAGCGCCCGAGTTTTTCGTCGCCCATAAGACGCGGCAGTAAGTTGTTCGCAACCGCTGAGACGGCATCGTATCCACCCAGGCGTGCATACAGAGAAGGAGCAGTTTCAGTCATGGTGTAAGTTCTTGCATGCGAGTATCGGTTAACGGTGTCGCCACTTCACAACTGCCACGACACACCACTACGTACGTAAGCTAAGAAGACCAGAAACGAAGATCAACCGGCCGATCTGAACCAACAGACCAGTGTCCCCCTGCATCGTCCCGGAATCCGCTCTGTGGTCACGAAAGATCAACCGATGTTGTGATCTGGTGGGGATCAACTGTACGCAGACGCATCTGGCGCAGTGCCAAAACAAAACCGCAGCGCCGTCTTGCTCCGAAGGATATGGGACGTTTTCCGAGAAGGCAGAAACCAGACGAACAACAACGAATTCAAAAAGCCTCTGTTGCACGCAACTGGCCGATGGATGTACAACCGACGCATGCAAAAGAAGTGTCCGCAAACCGGAGAAATCTTTGAGTGTAGTGCGGACACGGCCAACCCCGAAAACCACCAGGCGTTCTCGTGCTGGTGTCAGAATTTTCCGGTTGTCCCCTCATCCGGCAGGGAATGCGTGGGGCCCATAGCCCTGGCCGAAATCGTCAAATCGGGCGGTGACGCAATGCCTCATACAGAACTGGAGAAACCGACTGATTCATTCTGAGGCAGGAACTCAGAACATGAAATCGCCTGCTGAAGTGAATGACTTCTCAGATGGACAATGTCGGGAACGAAAAGGGAACCATTGACTGGTCGTCTCCTTTGCGGCGGGCGAAAGGAAAGAAGCGACCGTGTCAGCAAGCGACCGTGTCAGCAAGGGACCTCAAACAGACCGATTTCCGGCCCATCGACTCAGATCAGTCTACGGCAGCAACCCGCGTTCCCTCAGTTCATTAAGATTGTCGGGGGCACTTTCTGTAATTCGTTCAGAGGAGTACTTCAACAGTGCCAGACCAGCCAGCCCCAGTGGAGCTGTAAGAATGGCGACACGGTCTTCTTCTTCGGCATCCAGCTGTTTATTCAAACGATCAACGGCTTCTTCAATCGTATCCGTCACGATACGTTCAGAACCATGGTGATTGCTTAGCTTGAGATTGGAAAACGCTGCTGACCGCGCCATCAGAAACTCAGCCAGACTGGCGTCTTCGTTTTCTTCAAAGAAATCGCGGAACTCTGGACGCATGTTGTCCGGAGTAATAATCCTGGCCCGACTGACCGTGATCTGCCCCTGGCGAATCCTGACGGTCGCGTCGTCGTTTCCCTGTGGTGTTACAAGAAAATAAGGAAGATCAGAATCACCAAAGGTAAACAGCGAATAGGCGACGACACGTTCGATGCGCACCGCGTCCCACAACCGGCGAAAATGATGTTCCTGTTCAAATTCGTCATACATCAGGTAACGGTATTCCTTATTCGTTGCGAAAGGGGCTGCAACATACGGTCTGAATTTCGTGCACATGCACGCTCAATGTCAATCGTTGCCGATTACTGGCTAAAGTCAAAGAACTTTCAGGAGCATACGAAACAAGCTGTCTGCAGATGGCCGATAAGCCGGGTTTTGTCGACGACAGTTGCCCGTCGCGGGCGTTCATTTATCTACGATGCCGATTGCTCGACACCTCCAGCAGCTGACCCGAAGGAATAACAACCCGGACCGAATCGCGTGCGCCCGAAGACGCAAATCCTTCTGCTTAGCCTTGCTCCCAATGGGGTTTACCCAGCCGACTCAGTCACCTAAATCGCTGGTGCGCTCTTACCGCACCGTTTCACCCTTACCTGGAAAGCCGTTGCCGACTTTGCTTCACAACACACTTCGAAGAAGTGCATCATTCAGGCGGTTTGCTTTCTGTTGCACTTGCCCTATCCTCGCGGACGGTGGGCGTTACCCACCATCGTGTCCTGTGGAGCCCGGACTTTCCTCTCCGCCAGAAACTGACGCAGCGAACGCCTGGCCATCTGCAGCCAGCGGTCGCAGTCTATCGGGTTCGGCAACGTCGAGCGAAGTTATGCTGATGGAAGTTCGGCATCTTTTCGAAATCTCTGCCGTGGCTTTCGTTGCCCGACCACATGACGAGCATTTCCTGCGTTTTGAGTGGCGAGACGTGTTCTACGCTGCTGCCTGAATTTGCCACGCTGTCTGGTCTGTCGTCAACGTCATGCAACGTACAAGTCTGCCCGGGAACCATGATCAATGCGGCAGGACGCAGATTCCGGGCATCAAACCAGATCGCAACAGAGCCCATGAAGTCCGGTTGTGCTGCCTGGCAACAGCTTCACGGATCTGCGAAACGAACACCGTGCCGGCAAACTCGTTCTTTGCTGACGAAAGTTGATATCAGCACGGCTGGAATGACCTGGCAATGTCATGCATCGACGTGCGTCGTGTGATAGAGTCTGCAGCCACTGGGTTGCGGTCTTTGCACGCAACAGACGACCGAAAGCTAATGAGGCGGCATACATGGACACGGGACGCAAAGATCGATCGACGCATCTGTATGCGGCAGCGATCTTTATCAGCGCGTTTCTGCTGTTCCAGGTTCAACCGCTGATTAGTAAGGCCATCCTGCCCTGGTTTGGCGGAGCACCGGGAGTCTGGACAACATGCCTTTTGTTTTTTCAATCCGTTCTTTTCGGCGGTTATGCTTACGCCCATCTGGTTTCCCGATGGGTGCCGCTGCGAGGCCAGGTGATACTGCACGGCCTGCTGATCTGTGTTGCAGCACTGCTGCTGAGCATCCTGCCGGATCCCTCATGGAAACCGGGGCCTCATGACGACCCAACACTGCGAATCCTGGCACTGCTGGCGGTTACCGTTGGCCTGCCCTATTTTCTGCTGTCTGCAACGGGACCACTGTTACAACACTGGTTCAGCGAGGCCTATCCCGGACAGTCGCCGTATCGACTTTACGCAGTTTCGAACGCCGGGTCACTAATCGCGCTGCTGTCGTATCCGTTCGTTTTTGAACCCGCACTTGAGATGACCGCTCAGGCGAAATTCTGGTCGGTCGGATTCTGCATCTATGTGTGTCTGGCCGTCCTCTGTGGAACACGGCTGTTCTTAATCAAGCAGTCCGACTCGATATCAGAAGACAAACCTGTTCAAAAAGGTCGCCGGCGACCGCAACGATTCCGGTCATGGTTCCTGCTGGCCATGATCGCATCGTCCACTCTGCTGGCAATCACCAACACTGTCTGCCAGGACGTCGCCGTAATTCCGTTTCTGTGGGTGGTACCGCTTTCACTCTACCTGCTGTCGTTCATCCTTTGCTTCGACAGCGACTGGTGGTATCGCCGCGCTGCCAATGCTCTGATTACGTGCGGGCTGGTGGCCGTCCTGTGCTGGACATTAATGTTCGAATCCAGTGCCTCACTTCTCGTGCAGATCGGACTCCATTTCGCAGTCATGTTTTTCATCTGCATGATGTGTCATGGTGAGATTGCTCGCCAGCGTCCTGATGCGAAATACCTGACGAAGTATTACCTGACGATGTCGGCTGGCGGCGCCTGCGGTGGCCTGTTCGTCGCACTGGCGGCACCAATGCTGTTTCCCGATTTCTGGGAACTGCACATCTGTCTGCTGGCTGCCTCTGCTTGCGCCGTGTGGGTCGTTTTCGATGACGGAAGGTGGTTTGAGCTGGGGCCGGCTGGTGCTCTGCCCGCCAATGCCGCTTCCATTATATTGATCGTTATGGTTTCCACGCTGTTCATTGAATCAGCCACAAACTACGGCGAATCCGTTTCGATGACGCGCAACTTCTACGGCGTGCTGGAGGTGGAAGAGGACAAGGTCGAAAAAGCCACAATTCTGCGACATGGCCGAATCATCCACGGACTACAACTGAGTTCGTTTGGCGGGTGGGCCAGACCGACCACGTACTATGCAAGGCGCACCGGAGTCGGACAGGCCATGGAATTCCTGCAGTCACAGAACGATTCTGTTCGCATTGGTCTGGTGGGCTTGGGTGCGGGAACATTGGCGGCATACGGGCAGGAAGGTGACGTACTTCGGTTTTATGAAATCAACGAGGATGTCATCGAGCAGGCAGAGACTCATTTTTCGTTTCTGAGCAGCACACCAGCCACCGTGGAGATGATTCCGGGGGATGCACGACTGTCGCTGGAAGCTGAACGTCCACAGGAATTTGACCTGCTGGTCCTGGATGCGTTTTCCGGTGATGCCGTGCCCGCTCACCTGCTGACCCGCGAGGCGTTCGACATTTACGTGAAACATATGGCAGACGGTGGCATCATTGCCGTCCATATTTCGAATCTGTACTTCGATCTTCGCCCCGTGGTGGAGGGGTCGGCAGACGAACACGATCTGCACTCAATCGCCGTCCAGGTTCCCGACATTCGGGCACCAGTGGATCCCAGCAGCGAATGGATTCTGCTGGCAAAGGACAAATCGACGCTGGACGACGAATCTGTGTTCCGTAACGTATCTGCCCCACAACCCCGGCGAGTCTTGTGGACCGACAGTTTCAGCAATCTGTTTCAGATTCTGCGGTGAAGTCCAACCTACTGGAATCCCGGATGACAGTGCTTGACGATCAGGAAAAGGACGACCTGAAAGGCAACAAAAAGTCTCAGGATCTGTTCTTCGCGGACATCAATCGCGCGAACGGTGATGACGATAAGCTCAAGGTCGACAAGAACGACATTATTGTTGATCTGGGAGAACAGCTCTGATCCACCTGGCGGACGTGGCAATGCAACTTTCTGAAGTGAAAAGACGTTCGCCACGGCGACGAGTCAGCGCAAAACTCTGCAAAGCCGGGATTTCGAGTAGCGATTGACGCTCTGATAATTGCTGCCCGGCCTCGGCAATGCCATAATCGCGTACATCAGAGTCCCCGAAGCGTACTCATGTTCCCGTAGCTCAACTGGATAGAGTGTCGGCCTCCGAAGCCGGCTTGAAGTCGACAAGAACAATGAAAACACTGTCTTCCAGAGTTTTGTAATTGTTCAGAAACGTCCGATTTGTAGTGCCTGCGGGCGTCGCGACGCCCGGTCATTCCCCCTTAACACGAGCAACGAAGGACTTGTCTGCGCCCACCACGAGATGAACACCGGCTAGCTTCTCAGTCGCCGTCTAAGGGCGTGATTAGTCTCGCAGTGTTCCGTTCAGTTCTACCACGGCCACGAGCCGTGGCCATTCGAAACAAACATTCGTGATCAGTTACCGACCAGCTGTTGATCCAGAACAGCGTCGACCTGGGTTTCGATGCTGGATGATTCGGCTGCTGTCGCTGCAGGTAACTTCGCCAGCACGGATCAAGAACGCCGACTTTGTGTCACGAACTCATCCGTATTCTGAAATTGTTAACAACCGACCGTTTTTGTGTGCGTTCGGTCAGCCCATGGGCACCGCTACGACTTTGAGCGGGCGGCTCGGCGACGTTGCTGTCGACGGAGTTTCTTCGCCGACGCCTTCTTCCGTGACTCATCAAGACGGTGCGTCAGGATGGATTCCGGATGAGCGGCGGCCCAGTGGTCGGGCAGCAGGTCTTCGAGTTGTGACTCATCCGCCTGCAGACGCATGAGCAGTTCCCGGACATACGACCATGGTTCAATTCGATGCCGTTTTGCACCGGCCATGATTGAGTACAGGATCGCAGCACGCGGTCCGGCGTTTTCGCTGCCGATAAATAGCCAGTTCTTTCGGCCAATTGCCTGATGACGCAGCGTCCGTTCTGCCGTGTTGTTATCGATCGTCAGCCGACCGTCCGTGGTGTAGCAGCGAAGTGCGTCCCATTGGTTGCGTGCATACGTCACCGCTTTGGCCAGCGCACTCTTAGGCAGCACGGTCAGTGTGAGCTTTTTGAGATACGCATCGATCCGATCCAAAATCGGGTTGGCTTCCGCACGCCGCAACTCGCAGCGCATTTCCGCAGATAGCTCACGACCTCGATCTTCTATGTCATATAACTGCTGAATCCATTCCAGCGTCTGATGCGCTTCCCGCGGGTAGTTTGCCCTCGCATCGAAAAACTTGCGTCGCGCATGAGCCCAGCACGCCACTTCAGTAATGTCGCTGCCCGAATTGATAAAAATTGCGTCGTGGCCTCCATAGGCATCGGCATGAAGATAGCCACGAAAACCCTGCAGGAACGTCTGTGGTCCATCGCGACGTCGGCTCATCGTGAAGTCATACACCGAATACGGATGTTCGTCGTCACCCACATGCCCCGATCGTACGCGGGACCGCGCTGCCTTAATCCACGTGCCAGTTTGGTGTGATCGTCCCAACCCGTCACACGCACGGTCACGCAGGTCACGCCTGCTTCAACCAGCCTGCGGGCCATCAACAGGCTTTGCCCCGTGCTGTTTCGACCGTACGAATCGCGCAGCGTGTCCGCTTCGGCCTGAATGTCGAATGCCGCACGCGCCCTTGTGCCAGCCACAGTCTTCGGACGTTGCCCGACGCGGCGCCGTCCGATCGATCTGCGGAAATACTGCTGCTGCTGCGCCCCGGCGGAATGGATTGACAGCCGCGTCCGGACAGAACGGTGCTGCTGCGACGACACGCCCCCCCGCAGCAACCAGTTCACCGGTGGGAGGTGGCGCGGAAGACGTGTCGCCGCCAGTTAATGCACTTCGGCATACGGTTCCACAAAGAAAGCCGGATCCGAGGACGAATATGTTTGGTTCGCGAGGTAGAGGTCTGTACTCGGTTGAACGTTCGCCGCCTGATGATCCGGTTGCACCAGGTGCAGTTCCTGCTCATTGAGAATCAGGTATTTCTGAAATCGAATCGACACCTCTGGCGGATGCTTCAGACCTCACCCGAATGCTCAGCGGTTCGTCAGCTGCAGGCACTTCATCTGTTGCGGCTGAGACTAGGATGCTTGAGTCGATGCCTGTCTCCCAGCTAGGTAACCGTCGAGACTGGACGCTATACTCGCGTAAGACGGAGGATGAAACGCCAGCGCCCGCGCGGAGGCCAGGAGGCATGCAACATCATTTGTCGTGACAAATGCCATACCGCCCAGCAACTCGGCCGCCAGAAGCGTCACCCGGTCAATGGCACCCTGAACGGCGAACCTAATCATGAGGACTCGGGCTAGTTCGCTCTGATCCGACTCGCCACACAGGATGCGAGCGACCCAATCTCCGGAGGCGATGGACAGCGCCACACCATGACCGCACCAGCCGACAGCCTGAACCACACCCGAATGGCTTTGCGAACGCTGAATCGACGGTAGTCCGTCGAGAGTGTAGCCGATGACACCAGTCCAACCACGATTCACCTGCAGGTCCAATTCAGCGGGGAACGTGCGATGCAGTTCCTCACCCAAACGATCGATAGCACAGACTGCGTCGGAATCGTCTTCTGTTCGTCCCCCCCACTGATACCGAGGTATGCCACCGCCGAAAAAAAATTCTGTTGTCGGCCGTAAGCCGGAAGTAGCTGAATATGCGTCGGGAATCCAAAATGCCTTCACGTCTATCCCAGCCGATGCGATCCATTTGCCAGGCATCCAGCGGTTCCGTAGCGACAACCTGAAGATGAAGCGGCAAAATTCGACCACGGAGCATGCCGAGATTTGGGGTATATCCCGATGTCGCTAACACGACCTCGGCGGCGACCACTCTGCCCCCGCATGCCATGTCCAGACGAACTAGTCGGCCGTGTCCCACTGCGGAGATTCGTGCCTGTTCATAGATGATTCCGTTTCGCGCCTCAATGGCCTGCGTCAGTCCCGCGAGAAATTTCATCGGATGCTGCATGCCAGCGACCGGCAATCGGACGCCCGCAGGTTCATCGGCGGACCCGCCGGGAATACTTTTTCTGCTTCGAAACTTCTTCCTGCTTAAGACAGGTGTGCAACCTGGCGTTAATTCTACAGTTTTCCCGGATCACAGGCCGGTTGCAACGTTCTTGAGACATTACTCGCAGCAAGGCGAATGCAGAACTCTCCGTGTGGAAGAGCTGGCTACTGCGTTTCATGCTGACTTCTGGCCGCGAGTAACGCTCGTTGATTGCAATCCTGTGACTCCCGCGAGCCAGCAACGTCCACGACAAAGGGCATGTTGCTCTTTCTTAATAGACAAATGCGAATTCATTGCTGTTCAGCATCGCGAGGCACACGTCTGCAAGGGCGCGCGTTTTTGCGTCAACCTCGTGTGGCTGCAGATCGTGGACGTAGTCGTCGTACACGAACAGACGTTCGGTAAACGTGAACGGTTCTCCCGTATTTTCTTCGCTCGCCCGGCGGACAACTTCTGTGGGATACTCGCGAGGATTGAACGTCAGCCGTGACTGCACGATTTCCATTTTCTGCCAGTGCTGCAAAGACGCGATTGTTTCCTCAGCCGCGGGCCTGCGTCCGAAGGCACGTTGAAAAACAGCAGTGATCGCGGCTTCGTCGGACTCCGATTCCTCGAGCACGTCCGTAGCAAACGCCAGAGCACGGTCGTTGGTCTCGTCGCTGTTGAGCAACGTCAGCGCCTGAGGAGAGATCGTGGAGCTATCCCGAATTTCGCACGATTTTTCCGACCCCGGCTGATTAAAGGTTTCCATCATGGGGTCGCGGTGGCCACGCAGCTTCAAAGCATATACCGAACGACGATTGCGGTTTTCCGGCGTTGGATTCGGCACATAACTGGGGGCAAAGGATCCCATAATCATGCGAGGCTGCAGTGCAGCTTCCAGATTCATGTCAGGGCGAATGGGAATGCCACCGACGGCACGGTTGAGTTCTCCGGACACCGCCAGCATGGCGTCACGAAGTTCTTCTGCGCTTAACCGACGTGGCAGAAATGCCGCGTAAATCTGGTTCCCGGGATCTTTTTCTGCGAGTAATTTTGCGTCCGGGTGCGAGCTTGATCGCCGATATGTGTCGGACATCATAATCAGCCGATGCATGTGTTTGACGGACCAGCCACTGCGAATAAATTCCCCGGCCAGCCAGTCCAATAGTTTCGGGTGAGTTGGCTTCTTGCCCGTCGTGCCGAAGTTGTTCGGATTTCCGGCCAGCCCTCGACCGAAATGATGCTGCCAGATGCGGTTCACCATAACTCGAGCGGACAGCGTGTTTTGCGGACTGGCAATCCAGTCAGCCAATGCGGAACGGCGACCTTCGATCGTGTCCGGCACCTTGAATTCAAGCCCTCCCGGCACGGCACTAAGAACGGCCGGGGTGACGGGCTTCGCAGCAGCAAACAAATCGCCCCCCGTCAGAATAGCCGTGTTCTCCAGTCGCCCTTTGGTGATCGGATTCGGCGGTTTCTGAATACGTGCCGCGATGCTCCGCATCGGCTGTGTCTTTCCGCTGTATACGGTGAAGGCGATGGGCTTGTAGCGGTCAAGTTCCCACGGAAACCTTGTCTGCCATTTGCGGCCAATGCGTTCCCGACCAAAGTCGTCGGGTGTCTTCAACAGGTTGTTGGGCGGAAAATGCTCTTGGGGGGCATCGGCCTGCTTTGCTTCTGCACGAGTCTTATACGGCAGGCCCTGTTTTTCGAACCACTTTTGATCGTTGGTCGCCTGCTTTGCTGACAACATGCTCAGCACATTGCTGTTCGCTTTCTGTCGCATCTGATGATACCGACGATCCTCAGCAATGCCGGATCGATTTTCACCGACCAGCCATGCGGTGTCGACTTCAGCAAACTGAGTCGTCGCAAACACGGCCTGAAACGAGTAATAGTCTTCTGTCGGGATCGGATCGAATTTGTGGTCGTGACAGCGACAGCACTGCAGTGCGTGAGCCAGAAAGACCTGTCCGACCGAATCCGTGATGTCATCAAGGAACAGCTGCCGAGTCACTTTGGCAACACTCATCCCCGTGTGTTCCCACGGCCCCATCCGCAGAAAACCAGCGGCAATCAACAGTTCGGCATCGGTCGTTAAGGTGTCTTGGGGCTGGCCGTTCTCTGTTTTCCGCATCGCGACGATTTCATCGCCGGCGATTTGTTCACGGATAAATTGATCATACGGTTTATCATCATTGAACGCCCGAACGACATAGTCGCGATAACGCCACGCGTTGGGACGTTCCCAGTCGTTGGCGAAACCGGAACTGTCCGCATACCGCACAACGTCCAGCCAGTGTCGCCCCCATTGCTCGCCATAGTGCGGACTGTCCAGAAGCTTATCAATTAACGCTGCGTAAACAACGTCGTCGCTTCGTGAACTGCTGACGAAGGCGGCTACGTCACTGGGTTCAGGCGGCAGTCCAGTCAGATCAAAGAATGCTCGGCGAATCAAGGCCTGACGATCTGCGCCGGGTGCTGGCTTCACACCTGCGTCACGCATTTGATCGCCGATCAGGGCGTCGATGGCGGTACTGCCGATATCGCCATTCAGGCTGTCATCAGCGTCCTTCCACAATGGCTGATAAGCCCACAAGTCTTCCGGCTCATATTTACGCTTCGTCCATTCGTCGCTGAGACCACCGCTGGTTTTCCAGGTTACGCCTTCCGCATATCGATCGTAAATTTCGGCGATGCGTTTGTCGTTCGGCCACGGAGCACCGCCGTTGATCCAGTCGCGAATCCACCACGCCTGCTCTTCGGTCAGCTGTTCCGCTTCCTTCGGCGGCATTGCAAAATCCGGCTCGGTGCGTGTCACCATCGAGTACAGGTAACTCTCATCGGCGTTTCCGGGCACGACAACATCGCCACCAAAGGATTCGCCGCCGGACATCAGTTTTTCTCGCGAGGTCAGATCAAATCTGCTTTCGACCTTCTCTGAATCCGCCCCATGGCACGCCAGGCATTTTTCTCGCAGCAACGGGCGAACCTTCAGCGCGAAGAGTTTCTCAGCCTCCGTTACCTGCTCGTCCTGCGCGGAGGCTGAACTGCAGGCTGTCAGCGACGTGACGATGGCAACGACAGTAAGTAGCTTGTACATGGTCTTGGAAACAGGTGTAAACTGATAAGGCGTGTCGGACAATCCTGGTGCTCAGTGGTCAATACGTCTGCTGCGCAGAGCGTGCCGCGAATCCCGGTTCCGACCGAATCCTCAGTGGACAGCAGGTGTATGCCCGCCGGACGTATTATGCCGAACGGGCGCACAACGTTCCACGCTGTTCACCGCATGCGAATATAGTCAGCAGCGGCATACGACGATGTTGCAGAGCATTTCCTGAGATTCCGCACCCGCGCATCATCGGTCAGCGAGGCTGATAGAATTCATTTCGACGGAATCTGATGCGCCAGCGACTGCCGATAACAAGCTTCACACGAACTTTGTCTTGCCAGGGATGGCGACGGGCGGAACGGGCACGTCGACCCAGTCGTAGGTTTCCGGTCTCAGGTCTTCCTGCGAATTCATGCACTCGTCCCACGTCAGTTTCTTACCGGTGTAAGCCGCCATACGTCCGGAGATGGCCAGCATTGTGCTCTTGCACATGTAGTCACCGTTGTTGATCGGATTGGCCCCGCGGATGCCGGCGAACAGTTCGTCGTGTTCGATCTGATACATGTCGCCGCCTTCACCTTCGAACTTCCAGATCTCCTTGCCGTCCAGATCGTAGATGCGGTGCTTCATCACATCGGCCCAGCCTTTGGTGCCCACGATAAAATCATTAACGTCGGTTTCGCAACCCTTCCAGTGTCGACAGCGAGCGAATGCTTTTACCCCGTTGGCCCATTCATAGACGACGTTGAAGTGATCGTAAATGTTGCCGTATTTCGGATCGGTCCGTACCTGTCGGCCACCACTGGCACTGATCGTTGCTGGGGCTTCGTCATCCATGGCCCACAACATTTTATCCAGACTGTGAATGTGCTGTTCGACATTGAAGTCGCCGGACAGCCATGTGTAGTAGTACCAGTTGCGCAACTGGTACTCCATTTCACTGCTGCATTCTTCTTTCGTCTTTCGCGGATCCCAGACCCCGCCGGTCATGTAGCTGCACTGCATGGAAACGATGTCGCCGATCATGCCATCCTTGATCTGATCAAAGACGGCTCGCTTGCCGTGGTGATAACGCCAGCACAGACCACTAACAATGGATGTGTTGTTCTCGCGAGCTTTCTGCACAGATTCCAACACGGATCGCACGCCAGGTCCGTCGACGCCAACCGGCTTCTCACAAAAGACATGTTTGCCGGCTTCCACGGCCGCTTTCAGATGACGTGGACGAAAGTGCGGAGTCGACGCCAGCACAACAACATCGCTTTTTTCGACGACCTGTTTGTAGGCGTCGAAGCCAACAAAACAATTATCGTCAACGACGTTGACGCGAGGAATCTCGTTGTCCTTATTGAATTGTCGCTGCAGGCGAGCTCGGGAACTCTGCAGGCGGTCGTCGAAAGCGTCCGCCATCGCAACCAGTTCCACACCGGAATCTGCATTCAGCGCCTGAGACGCAGCACCGGTTCCTCGACCACCACACCCGACAAGACCGACCTTCAGCAGGTCGCTGCCGCTGGCAAATGCGCCGGCAGACAGTGTTGGCGACACAGCCAGAGCAGCAGTGGCAGCCGTACTTGTGGAGAGAAACTGACGACGATTGGATTCGCTGGCGGCGCTCATGGAAGCTTCCGGATTGAGGCAGGGATTGGGCGGGAGTGCAAAACGGGGGGACAGGTACCCCGCTGAGTACGCGCAGCATAACCGCAAGTACCCGTCGGTGTGAAATGATTGCCCACCAGGAAACTCAATCTTTCCGGGTGCGCATAAAAAACGCGAGCCGTTTTGACGACGGCTCGCGTTTGATTCACAAAAGCAAACTAATTTGCTTCGTCTTTGGTACCTGGCAGCTCACCGGCTTCAATCAGCTGGCCGAAGGTCTTGCCTTCTGTAGCGCTCTTTTCCTTTTCAGCCTTTTCAATGGCTTTTTTGATCAGCTCCAAATCGGATTGATTCTTCTTGCCAACGTTCTTGCCAACGGCAACGCCATAATTGTTTCGTTTCTTCTTGCTCTTGGATGGATGACAGACCGCACAGGACAGTTTGTCATTCTTGCCGTGCTTTTTGGTCAGCTCGGGATAAGCTTTGCTCATCACCTGCTGGTATTTGGGACGAGCAGATGCTGAATCGCCAGTCAGAGCGACGATGGCAAACATACAAGCACCAGCGATCGCGAAGCGACCGAGGAGTTTCACACTACACATTCAATTGTCTCCAGAGTTCATGTTATTTTTCGACGAAGTCGCCACGGAGCACGCAACAGTAGCATTCTTCGACCTATCGACCGTCGAATCAACGCCAAAATCTCCGTGTTTTCCCCAACCATGAAACCGCCAAATATGACCTTTGTCAAGCGTTGGGACCGGACAGACTGCGTAAACTTCGTGATATGAACCTAGTCGAAAAACGGCGGAATCGCCTGGGTCAGCAGATTCCCCTATGGAAATCACGTGGTTATTTGACTGCATTCGAGACGGTAATACGCTCAACTTCGTACTGCCGGTGCCTCTCGTCTGCATTCGGTTGGCGGATCTGAAATCCCGGCCTTTTCGCAAAACGCTGTTGAACATCTTCTGCTTTATCGTGATCGTATTCGCCTGAATGGGCATGCAGCAGATATCGCAGCACCAGCGGATTCTGCCGGTCGATTCTCCATTCTTCCTGCATTCCGAAGGACGCCCCCATCCAGCCGTCCTCGCGAACATGCCAATACGTTGGGTAGCGAGGATTGTCGGGATGGTCGAAATACGTGATCCCTTCACACACCAGGTGTCGAGCTTCTCCAGTCCCCACGACGACAGGCCCGCTGTAGTCCATCCACCGCGCTCGTTTTCCGAAGATACCGGGTTCTCCGGCCACGCCTTCGCTGTTGCTTAGCTGACCTCCACCAAAATATTCCGACAGCGTCTTAGACACGCGCACGGCCAATAGTCCAAAATTCGTTTTGCCCAGCATTACGGTATCAACACCCTGCGGCGGACGCATCGTGATCTGCAGCTCCAACGCGTGCTCTCCGGCATCCATCGGACGAAGTGCGGCGATGACGTCCTGTTCCATGACCTCCTTCCCGCCCTCATCGAACCATCCGAGCAATGACGCCATGACGGCTTCTTCGCTTCCATCCCGATATCGGTACCAGTGTTTCTGCCGAACACGTGCCCTTGTATTGTCCGACCAGAAGTCAACACCGTTGAGTTTGTGGTGAGCAAACCAGACAGACCGATGATGGTCATGGTTCTGTGCACCTGGATGCCCCATACGAGTCAGTGAAACTCCCGATGGTCCGTTAAACGGATAGAAAAACGGGCGAGGATACTGGTCCCCAAAATGCCACCGCAGCTTTTCAACTCCATCAATGGAAAAAGAAACCTGGTGATCCAGCAATGGCAGAACCTCACATCGATCCGGGCGAAAATCGTCACCGGGAGCCCCTGCTGGCAACATTGCGAGGACCGTGACAACAAAGACAACCGTATTCAGATTCATGCTGGTCAATCTCATAAAAGGATAGTGGTGCATTGGGGCTCAGCGAATGAGCGCAGCTAGGCCCCCGCCCCTTTCAATGCATGCGGAAGCTCCGGAATGATGACTGCCAACACATGTTACCTGACGCTGGCGTTTAGTGACGTGACCGTTCATCATATCAGCACCGTGTGGCACGTGATTGATAAACCACTGCCAATTGCACCTTCCTGTCCCTGTACCGATAATCATCGATTCTCATGACACGATTCATCACGTTCTTAGTCCTGACAGTGGTCCTGTGCGGAACAGGCTGTCTACATGCTGCGGATCGGCCCAATGTTGTCTGGCTGGTTTCGGAAGACAATTCGGTCCATTACCTGCAACACTTTGACGAACATGGCGCTTCCACTCCTCGTATTGAAGAACTGGCCGACCACGGCCTTACATTTGACCATGCGTTTTCCAATGCTCCGGTATGCAGTGTGGCCCGGACGACGCTGGCCACGGGCTGCTACGGGCCGCGCATCGGCACCCAGTACCACCGCCGATCCGTCTCCGTGCCACTGCCCGACGGAATGAAGATGTTCCCGGAATACCTGCGGAACGCGGGCTACTACACCGCCAACAATAACAAGACAGACTACAACGCGGTCTCCGGAAAAAACGTGTGGGACGAGTCGTCAAGAAAGGCGTCCTGGCGCAAACGCAAGGATGGCCAGCCGTTTTTCTACATGCAAAGCTTTCCGATCTGCCACGAAAGCTCGCTGCATTTTTCCGCAAAGGTCATGGCGTCGGAAAAAACAAAGACGGACCCGGACAGCGTGTTCGTGGCACCATACCATCCAGACACGCCGACATTTCGTTATACGAACGCCCGGTATCGTGACCGTATCATGCAGATGGACCGGCAAATCGGATCTGTCGTTGATGCCCTGACAGAAGACGGGCTGCTGGAAGACACGTTCATCTTTTACTTCGGTGACCATGGAGGCGTGTTGCCTCGCGGCAAAGGCTACGCCTGCGAAGCCGGTCTGCACGTGCCACTGGTTGTGCGAGTCCCCGCCAAATGGAAACACCTTGCCGCTGCGGAACTCGGATCCAGGCGAAAGGGCTTCGTCAGCTTTATCGATTTCGGGCCGACAACCCTGAATCTTGCTGGTGTCAAAGTGCCCGAACAGATGGACGGCCGACCGTTCTTGGGAAGTGGCGTCTCGCAGAAGGAAGTCGAAATCCGGGACGAAGCATTCGGTTACGCGGACCGTTTTGATGAAAAATATGACCTGGTGCGGACACTGCGAAAGGGAAAATTTGACTACGTGCGCAACTACCAGCCGTTCAACTTCGACGGCCTGCAGAACAATTATCGATACCGCATGCTGGCCTACACCGAATGGCGCAAGCTGTACCAGGAAGGAAAACTCAACGCCCAGCGAAGTCAGTTCTTTGAAGCTCGTCCTGCAGAACAGCTGTTTGATGTAGAAGCCGATCCACACGAAGTCAACAACCTGGCCACCGACCCGGCTTACGCAGAAGTGCTGCAGGACATGCGGAATCGACTGACAGCGCGCGTCAAGGAACTGCCGGATCTCAGCTTCTATCCCGAGAGCCATCTGGTGGATGCCGCCTTTGACAATCCTGTGGAGTTCGGACGGGCAAACACTGCCGCCATTGGCCGGATGGTGGATATCGCCAATCTGCAGTTGCTGCCGTACGCAGAGGCCGAAGGTGAACTGAAGAAGGTACTGGGCGGGCTGAATCGCTGGGAGATCTACTGGGCACTTGTCACGTGCAGTTCATTTGGTGAACAGGCCACGACACTGGCACCGCTGGCTGAAAAGTTTGCCGATCAGAATCTGCACGTTCTGGTAAAAGTACGGGCCGCAGAATTCCTGGGCCTGATTGGAAAACGAGATCCGCAGGCGGATATTCTCTCGGCACTCAGGAAGACCTCTTCGGGGGTCGAAGCGGGGCTGATGCTGAACAGCCTTGTTTTACTGAAAGACGCAGAACCCGGCTACGAATTCGACGTTTCAGAAGATTTGTTTCGATCGGATGTGGCGAAGAATGATACGGTCAAACGCCGACTGGAATACCTGACCGGCAAACCCTTCAGGAAACCAAAGAAATAAACTCGGTGCCACGGCACCCTCTCACTCATTCAAGACACGGAAAACCAATTCATGATAAGAAGAACATTCTGCCTGATGCTGCTGGTCGTTGCCGGACAGATCACCCATGCCGCCGACCGTCTGGTATTCAGTCCGCCACATGCTGGCGCCGACGCAAAACACATCGTGCTGATCGCTGGTGATGAAGAGTATCGCACGGAGGAATCGATGCCGATGCTGGGCAAAATCCTCAGCCAGAAGCATGGATTCAAGTGCACCGTGCTGTTCGCATTCGGTCCTGACGGAACGGACTACATCGACGCCAATAACGGAGCCGGACTGCGTGGTTTGGATGCTCTGGACTCTGCAGATCTGATGCTGATCGGGACTCGTTTCCGTACGCCGGATAAGAAAGGGGCCGCGCATATCACGAAATTCCTGAACGCCGGCAAACCGGTGATCGGCATTCGCACGGCAACTCATGCGTTTAACGGCAAGGGCAACTTCGGAAGTATCAGCTATGGTGAATTTGGGCGTAAGGTGCTGGGCGAGCAGTGGGTCAGCCATCACGGCGGCCACAAGCGGCAGGGCTGTCGAGGCGTTGTTGAAGAAGCCAATGCCGAACATGCGATCCTGAACAGCGTCAAAGACGTCTTTGCCCCCAGCGACGTCTACGGCGTGACTCACCTGACCGATGCCGATACCGTTTTGCTGCGAGGCGCAGTCACCGAAACACTGGACCCGGCCTCCAAACCAATTGCAGGTGACAAGAACAGTCCAATGCAGGCACTGGCATGGCTGCATACATATGCAACGCCGGACGGTCAGAGTGAGGGCCGATCCTTCTGTACAACGGCCGGAGCATCTGTCGACTTCGTCAGCGAAGACCTGCGTCGCCTGATTGTGAATGCGGCTTATCATCTGACAGGTCAGGAAGTCCCTTCGAATGCAGACGTTGGTTTTGTGGATCCGTTCTACCCCAGCTTCTACGGCTTCATCAGAGTCGAAAATTACTGGAAGGACGCCGATCTGAAGCTGAATGACCTTGGTCTGGGCAAGACGCCTCACCTGCCGGACCCTAAAGGCAGCCCGGAATGGAACTTCCGCCCGACTCCGTGAACGAAGTGAGACGCTGGCCTCGCCACAGAGTACGTCAGGCATGATCGCCCAACGAACATCGATGCCAAGACCGAGAATCTCACTGTTTCGGTCTCTGCTTTGTGTGTGAGACGGGTACGATGGCCGACGGCAGTGCTTGCATCCCAGAACGGAATTTCTGATAAGGGTGCAAAGCGACAACCTGTAATTTCTCACGTTTTGTCGCGCCTGTTCATCTGTCATCGCCGCCGATTACGGCGTTGCGCCTGCTCTCTGAAACTAAACTTTTCCGCGGATGCGGTCCATGTCACCCAAGCCATCGCGCTCTCAAAACCGCAAACGTCGTTCAGCACCAACCGGCAGGGGCCAGCGGCAATCTTCCCGTCCGGCATTTTTGTCGTCGGACGACGATCTGCGTCTACAGAAGTTTCTGGCCAACGCTGGGGTCGATTCCCGCCGAAACTGCGAGGCACTGATTCGCGATGGTCGAGTCACGGTGGACGGTAAAGTCGTGACCGACCCGGCTCGATCTGTCAATCCTCAGCAGCAGGATGTGCGGGCCGACGGCGAACGATTGCGACTTCCGGCGTTTAAGTACTTTCTGCTGAACAAGCCCAAAGGTGTTCTGTGTACCAACCGAGATCCCCGCGGCCGACCGCGGGCGGTGGATCTTGTACCAAGCCGCGACCAGCGAATGTTTACCGTCGGTCGACTGGACGAAAACACTCAGGGACTGCTGCTGGTCACGAACGATGGAGGCCTGGCCGAACATCTGGCACATCCCCGCTACGAAGTCGTTCGCCGCTATCGAGCTCAGGTGGTGGGCGTTCCGACAGCGGAAGCGATCGCCGAGCTGGAAAAGGGCATGCATTTTTCCGACGGCTTCTTTCGGTTCCAGAGCATAAAACTGCTGAAGAGAAAAGGCCGTAGTACGTTTCTGGAACTGGAGCTGCGGGAGGGCAAGAACCGAGAAATTCGCCGTCTGCTGGCGAGGGCCGGGCACAAGGTCATCAACCTGCAACGAATCGCCTTTGGCCCGCTGCGAATCGGCTACCTTGCTGTCGGGCAGTGTCGTGAACTTCGATCCGAAGAATTACGCGGCCTGTATGGGTTCATTGAGGAAACACAGAGTCGGTTGGGCGGCAAACGTCGACCGAGAAAAGCGAAGCCGAAACCATCCGGGCGGTCGTCGTCGTCAAAACCCGGCACCAGTGACAAACCGGATTTCAAAAAAAAAGCCAGCGGCAAACCGGCGGGTAAGAAACCCTCCGGGCAAACACGCGCAGCCGGTCGGAAGAAGGCGACATCCCGCAAACCGGCCTCAGGGAGCCGCCCCATGAGCGAAGGCCGCGGGAAAGCTCGTGCAAAGAAAAGGTAGGGCCGGTTCCTACCGGCCGACTGTCAATCTGGATTCAATGCGCGGATAGGAGCCAGCTCTTCAATTCACTCGGAGCCAGACAGCTTCCAGTGAGCATTGAAATTGGCAGCCCAGACAGTTTCTTCCGCATAGCTGCCGTCCGCATTTCGCGAGAATCTCTGGATGGCGATGTCTCCAAGTCGCGGGAACAACCATGAATTGGATGCCTTGAAATCACTCTCGTGAAACGTGTGCCCTGAGTTGATCACGACGTACCTGCGTGGATTCAATGGGTTGGGGTAGATCATGCTCAGGCCATGTGTGTCTGCGGGAAACGACTGGCCGCCGACAAAGATTCCGTCTTCCGTCCATTGAACGGGCAGCTGCGGCAGAATCTTCTGCAACACAGCATTCGAGGATGGGTCACCAAACAGGATAAGATTATTCTGCGTGATTATTTCCGAGGTGATTTCTGTGTCCCGGACAGTGCGAACTTCGGCCCGCATCCATTTGTCGAATTCATGCCGAAAACGATTCATCGTCCATGCAACCCAGCCAGCATGTGACTTCACAGGTGTTTTTTCCGCCCCAGTCACACACACAAAGGCATCCATGAAGGCATCGTCAATCGGTCCCTGCAAGCCATGCCGCTTGTTCAGATCGTGATTTTCGGGCACCAGCTTTGACACTTGATAGTCCAGCACGTTCCAGCCGTCAGCCGTTTTTTCAAAATACACATTGGGCAGCAGCCCCTCAGCAGCGTCGTAACACGGCAACGTATCTCCATCGATAATCGCGTGAGTGCCGACGTCGCGAGCGAGACTTAACATGGCCACGTTAACCGTTGAAACTTCAACGTTGTTATCGTCATTGATGCGGGCTTCAACAGTTGACGGAACATAGACCTGTTCCGTTTCATGAATGGTCAGCCAGTCACATGCGTTGTATCGCAGACTGCGGGTAGTGAATCGAATCTGTTGTCGACCCAGATTTCGTCGACGACCAGCCTGCGATTTTTCTGTATGAAACGCCATGAACTCCCGGAAACTGTCCGGATGAAATTTGTGTCCCATGCCCGGACCAATCAGCAACTGGATGTCGACATCCAGTGCTTTTGCGGCGGCCACAACAGCCGTGCTGGCGACCAGCTGAGCATCATTCTCGCCACCGTAGGTGCAGATCGGAACGTTGGCGGCATTCAGTGAGTAATCAATGGCGTCGTAAATCCCAAGTGTTTCGTGCTGCCAGGGCGGTCGCAGTTCCGTCTGATTCTGGTACTTGTAGAAATCAATGAAGCCCGCTCCCGGCCCTACCGATGACCACCTGGCTGGATGATGCAGCCCCAGATGCCATGCTCCGGCACCGCCCATGGAAAACCCATGCAACGTCACCCGATTATCGTCTATGCGAAATCGACGACGTACATCCGCAATCGCTTCAAAGACATCGGTTTCTCCGGCCCAGCGGTATGCGTTGTTACCGCGTCCATAAACGTCCAGCTGAACCCACGCTTGGTCCTTTGGCAGTGCCCTGCCCTCGTGCCGTGAGATAAAGTTCACCTCGTTCATATCGTTGGCTCGACCGTGAAGTTTCACGTGCAGAGGCCAGCGAGTGCCGGACCTGGGATTGACGCCTTCCGGCAGCGTCAACGCGTACGGCTGAACCGAACCATCAATCTTCGAAAAATAGCCACGTATCGTCGTACCGATCTGTGCTTCCCACGACGCCTTGCTGTCCATCAGCTGGCTCGCTCGCTGAGCTCCCAGTGCAATGGCCTTGCGGGCCTGATTGACGTAGTCCTTATTCGGAAACTCGTTGTGTCGCAGCATCCAGGCAACGGCTTTCGGGAACACAGCCACGTCTGCAAAGCGAGCTCTGCCATCACGCGACTGCAGCACCGGATTCTTTTGAAGCTCCGCAACCTGAGCCTGCAGTCGCAGCAATCCGTCCTGCAATTCCTTTGCAAGTTCTGCCGACGGTGGTTCTGCAGCAGCGATGTCATCGCCTGTTAGCGGAACGAGCAAGAAAATGGGAGCGGTCAGGAGCAGGAGTGTTTTGTGCACTTCGAAATCCCGTCAGGAACTGAGAACGACGCTGGAACAGGCTGAGTCTTCCTGATTCAACACCACTCGTTTACGAGGACGCACGTTCGGCTGATTCAAAGCCACAGCGATTGTGAGCGCCATCGCAGAACGGACGTTTCTCAGAAGCGCCGCAGCGACACAAAGCGATCGTTTCCTTGCCACCCAGGTCAAACGAGTTGCCTTCCGCGTCGTCGACAGTGATGGGACCGGAAACCAGGAACGGCCCATTGTCGCGAACATTAACTTTAACATCAGACATATTGAGATTCCTTTTGTCTTAAGAGGCAGGCCACCGGCCCAAAAACATTCACTCTGATCCGCGGACCAAAATCCGATGAATGCCGCGAACGTTAACGTCGAATTGTTTGCGCAGCAATTCACCGCTGAAAAAACCGTCAAGGATCGGATTCCTGACACGGACGGAAGTCAGTCCTCTTCCCGCGTCCGCACAAACAGAGCCTTCTTTTCGCCCGGTAAGGTGAAGTCAAAACCGCACGACTGGAAGAAATCCTCGGCGGATGTAATGGCCATCACCTCAAGCACGTTGCGATTCTGCGCCAGTTCAACACATTCCTGCACCAGCCGTTTGCCAAGGCCATTGCCCTGCATTTCCGGTACGACAGCAAGACTCCGGACTTCTGCCAGTTTGGGGGAGTAGATTTCCAGGGCGGCAAAACCCACCAGCTGGTCGCCAAGGCACGCCACAAACCCGAAGGGGATGAGATCATCCAGCTCGTCCTGAGTCCTTGGCAGCAGCCGATTCGCCTTCACAAATTCGGCAATCAACTGTGCCAATGCGGGAAGGTCGACTGGGGTTGCCGGCCGAACTGTGACATCCGGGGCGGATTCGCTATCTGTTGTCGGTTTAGTCATCAGATGAAAGTGTGCAAATGAAAAAGAGTGTCCCGGCAGAACACGTGACGTAGTACCGGAACATGGCCTGAAGAACAATCACCTGGCATTCAGCAGATGAAGCCGCAGCTGATTCAAAGCCATTCGTGCGGCTCGGCTGCGAAAGACGTCCAGATTACCAGTCATGCTGACATCCTGCGACTGATCAATGTCAGCGCCCAACAGCACGATACTTCCCTGTTGTTTACGGACACCACTGTCATTAACCGTCAGAGTGCTCGGGGACGACAACAGCACGAAGTCTGCGGTTCGTTGCGACAGCAATTTTTCGCCGTGCTCGCGTAACGCCTGTTCCCAGTTTCCATTCGTTTCCGCTGATGACGCATGGTGCGGTGCCATCGATAACGCAGTTGGGAATAACTGACTGTATGCCAGTCGACCGGCGAACTCCTCAGTTTCCGTGAGCCATTGACCGATGAGCCCGCCGGTTGTCGGCCCTTCCAGCAAGGCGACCTTCAGATCCCGACTGAGCAACTGACCGGCAACGGCATGATGCAATTCCACTTCACCTTCGCCGAACACAGCGTCCCCCAGCCTTTCCCTGATCTGATCGCGAACAGCCGCCGCCAGCAGTTCACACTCTGCTTCGCTGCCGGCACGAGCCGTCACGGACAGCGAAATGACCGCGTCGCTGGCAGTGATACCAACCTCCGGATTTCGTCCGCGAGCCGTCAGATCCCCCAACAGGCGTTCCGCATCAGATTCGCCGAAACCAAACGTGCGAATCACTGACCGACGCACAAACACATCGCTGATGGGAAGTTCCCTGACCAGTTGCTCATGGAACATGCGGCGCATTTCGGCAGGCACGCCCGGCAACACTCCGATGGTGCACGCCGGCACTGAAAGCTGCAACAGAATTCCGGGAGCAGTACCGTGAGCATTGTGTAACACGGAAGCGAATTCCGGACGGAGCGCCTGAACCCGGTTCCGTTCCGGCATCTGCCGATTGCGACTGCTGAACAATGCCTCAATGTGTCTCAATGAATCTTCGTCTTCGACCAGCTGCTGCCCAAAGGCTTCCGCAAGCGTATCGCGAGTGATGTCGTCGAGCGTGGGACCCAGGCCGCCGGTGATCAGCACAACCCGAGAACGTTGTGCGGCTTCCTGATAAATGCGAACCATGGCATCGCGGTCATCAGCCACGGTCGTGTGTCGCTGAACGGTCCAGCCACGAGCTTCCAGTTCGCAACTGAGCCACTGGCTGTTGGTGTCCAGCTGTGCCCCGCACGACAACTCAGAACCAATGGCGATGATCTCCGCCTTCATGTCAATCTATCCTGTGTGCAAATTACGCCGCAGACGCACCGACGATGGTATGGAAATGTTTCCCGAAATCTTCACCGAGAGCCATAAATGATCTGTTTCCAGTAGCCGCTTTGGCGCGCCACGAGCCAGCATCGCCTGCGGCAATCAGTGACCTGCTCTATTCCGAACGATAGCTGGCGTCCGACACGACCGGAGCTGCATCGTTATACAGCGTGATGGTTTCGTCGACCATCCGGTCCACCGTGAATCGGTCTTCCACAAGATTCTGACCGGCTATCGCGATTTCTCTGGCTCGTTCCGGATCGTTCAGCAATTCCAGCATGCGGTCGGCCAAAGCACGGCTGTCGGATGGTGGCACGATTAACCCGGTCTTGTTGTCCTCAAGAACGCTCAACACACCGCCAACGCCCGATGCGATCGCCGGGCGCCCCAGTGCCATGGCCTCAAGCATGATCACCCCGAACCCCTGTTGCAGAGACGGCAGACAAAAAATGTCGATCGCCGAAAGGTAGGCTTCCATCGAGGTACCGTCGTCCACAAACGTCACATGTTCGTCCAGTTCGAGTGACGTTGACAATCTGCGGAGATTGCGTTCTTCCGGGCCGGAACCGGTAACCACAATACGAATCGGAACACCTGCCTGCAGAACTCGATGACACGCTCGCAGAAAAAACGATCCACCTTTGATCACTTCCAGCGGCCCGGCCATGCCAACAACGGGAATGTGTCCGTCCTTCAGAATCGGCGGCGTGCGGTGAGTCACGTCCAGCGGCACTCCAGGCAGGATGACGCGCTGCTCAATTGATTCCAGCTGCGCCGGCAGCGCAGACCGGACACTTTCACTGACACACACGATGGCTCTGCATATATCGTTGGGAGCCGGTAAAGCAACCTGCCCGGCTTCACCCTGATCTGTCAGCCCCAGAACGACGGGGCGTTCCAGCAGTCTTCCCAGCCACAAGGCCTGAGGCAGCAGGCGAGGTCCCAGAACGTGAATCACGTCCGGCGGTTGAGCGCTGAGATTTTGCAGCACGGTACGGCGAACAACCCGTCCCCACACAGGAACAGAATATCCAGGCACATTTACGATCCGTACGTTATTCGTCAACGTCGAATCGAGCGAATGCCGCTGCGTGCACAGAACGACCGTCTCAATCTGCCTGGATTCCAGCCCCTTCGCAAGCCTCAGCGCATGAATCGACGCGCCACGAAACGACAGTTCGTGGGTCAGCAGCAGAATTCTCTCGACGGGTTCGGACATTCAGCAAAGGGTCTACAGAATTTCAGAAGATGAACGGCCCATGTCGAGCTCATCCGGAGATGACCAGCGGTAGCGAGACATGCCAATTTCGGTTGTGGCGATACTCCGTTAGAAACGTCGGCGGCATGGTCGAGCGGGACACTGTACAGTTTCTCCTGCCTGAAGCCAGAAGCAAGCCAGTGCCAGCAGATTCACTTCCAACAGACCAGCATACTGCGGTGCCACAGTGGATTCATGACGGAGAGGCAATTGATGATGCCGACTCAAACGCAGGCGATCGCCGCCGGATACCACAGAACTGCCTTTCTTCATGCGTACAAGTACAAAAACGCGGGAATTTTGAGGGGCGAATCGTTATGGTGATGAGCTTCAAGTCTGCCCTCTTAGCCCAGTCTCGCCCCTTCATCGAAGTCTTCCAGCCAATGCAAACGTCTCGGACTTACCGTCGCACTCAACACCAGTCGTCCTGCGGTATCAATTCCTGTTACCGTCGAGCGATTCTTTGTGCACTACTCTGCTGCCAGTCGGATATCTTTGCCGGTGAATCGCATCTGTCATGGCCATTCCGCAACGGTCCCGGACTCAACAGCCAGGTGTCACCAGCTGACGCCCATGGTCTGCCGACAGAATTTGACGAACAGTCGGGGAAGAACGTGAAGTGGAAGATCCCACTGGAAGGCCATGGCCATTCCACGCCGGTGATTGGCGCTGGCCGAGTCTGGCTGACCGCGGCGACTGAAGATGGCAAGCAACAGTTCGTCTATTGCCTGGATGCAGAGACGGGGAAAGTGCTGCATCATAAGCTGGTGTTCGAAAACGAAGATCCGGAGCCTCTGGGCCAGAATGTCAACACATACGCATCACCTTCGTGTGCACTTCAGGACGATGCCGTATTCGTTCACTTTGGATCATACGGCACTGCTCGACTAAGCACGGAAACCGCAGAAATCGTGTGGCAGCGTCGGGATATCAAGTGTCGACATTTTCGCGGGCCGGGTTCGTCGCCCGTGATCTTTCAGAATCTGTTGATCCTGACGTTCGACGGCATCGACAGTCAGTTTCTGATGGCGGTCGACACCGATTCCGGAAAAACAGTCTGGAGAACAAAACGATCAACGGACTACGGCGATCTGGACGCTGACGGCAACCCCAAACGAGAAGGTGATTTGCGCAAGGCGTACAGCACACCAGGACTGGTCGAGATTAACGGCCGGACCCAGGTCGTCTCAGTGGGGTCACGAGGAGCCTATGGCTACGACGTACTGACGGGAAAAGAAGTCTGGGGTATTCGCCACGGCGACTTCAATGCAGCCGCACCGCCCGCGTTTGCTGGCGACATTGCGATTCTTCATTCCGGCAGTGGTGGGAAAAATCTGTTTGGCGTTGAGGTGAACGGGTCAACGACGGGAGACGTCACCGAGTCTCACGTCAGATGGAATCGGACAAAGGGAAACTCAAGCCTGTCCGCCCCGATTCTGGTGGAGAACCGCGTGTACATGATCACCGCCAAGGGCGTTGCCAGCTGTGTTGCGGCAGACACGGGTGAAGAAATCTGGAAAGACCGCGTCGGCGGAACTCATGTCGCGTCACCCGTTTCAGCGAATGGACTGATCTATTTTTGCAGCGAAGAAGGTGACACGACAGCAATCCGAGCCAGCGATGAGTTCAGGATTGTAACAAAGAACCGGTTGGCAGAAGGCATGCGAGCCTCTCCAGCCGCTGCTAATGGTCGCCTATATCTTCGTACATTCGGACATCTGTACTGCATCGAAGATGCATCTCGCGATAATTAAAGCAGTTTACTTATTGTCGTAGACGATGCTGGCTGGTGGGAGTAACGAAACTACTGTCGAAAAACGTTCTTCGCGGCCACAAGGCAGCGTGAAATGCTGTAGAACACTCAAGCAACCGTCCGCCTGCCAGAAATCATTGGCCGAGCGGCTGACACCGAAATACGTAACCGGAGACAAATATGAAGCACGTACTGACCCTGCCCGTTGCCCTTCTGCTATGTGCCCCGTCAATTCCTGCAGCCGAACAGGAATTCAAACCGGGCGCGTGGGTTCAACTGTTTAATGGCAAAGACCTGACTGGCTGGACGCCAAAGATTCGATACTCCGAGCCTGGCGAAAACTACGGAAACACCTTTCGAGTGGAAGACGGACTGATGAAGGTCCGCTACGACCAGTACAAAGATTTCGGCGAACGATTCGGTCATCTGTTCTATGCAAAGGAGTTTTCACACTATCGATTTCGCGTGGAATACCGATTCGTAAACGAACAGTGTGCGGGCGGACCGGGATGGGCCATCCGAAACAGCGGTGTCATGGTCCACGGCCAGAAGCCGGCAACGATGGCCAGGGATCAGGATTTCCCTGTGTCAATCGAAGTGCAGTTGCTGGCAGGCAACGGCAAGGATCCCCGCACAACGTCGAACCTGTGCACGCCGGGCACAAACGTCGTCATGGACGGCAAACTGAAAAAACAGCACTGCATTAAGTCCAGTTCAGAGACCCTGCATCTTGACCAGTGGGTCACCGCAGAAATCGAGGTGCGTGGCAACAAAGTCATCAAACACATCCTCGACGGCAACGTGGTTCTTGAGTACACAGAACCACAACTGGACGAACGGGATGACAGCGCCGGGAAGCTGATCGTGGACGGCAAACTTGCACTGCATGGCGGCACAATATCACTGCAGTCAGAAAGCCACCCATGCGACTTTCGAAAAGTCGAAATCATGGTACTGGAAGAATGACATCAGCTGACTGAGACGTTTGCATCTTCCGGCGTCTGCTGGCGGTGGAGAACATTTAACGTGTTCCCCCGCCACTGCAGGCACGTATGTCCGGCAGCCATGCGGTCAGCAATATCCGTCATGCATATCCCGGCTGCCAGCAGAATGATGTGGTCGTTATCCCGCAAAGGTTCAATCTTGTTCAGGGCCAGTACCTCATCGATACGGGACATCAATGTCGGCACCGATGAAGAAATCGTATTGCCATACGATTCCAGGTTGTTCAGAAACTCGACGTCCGGAAACTCCATGACTGCAGCGGCAATCAGAGCTCGAAGGAGTTTGCCACTGGGCTGATGCGGGGCGACAACAACTCGTTGCCCAGGCTGTCGGTCAATAGACAGCATCGCCGCCCTCAGATTGTCCAGCATCAATTCGATGCCATTGATAAAGACGGGTTCCGCATTCATCCGCATCACGGTCCGGTGACAGGGTTCGCCTCGGAAATCAAAGACGTCAGTCGTTTCCATCCGAAAGAGCGGGTCAGCATTCAAACGACGCTCCGGCGGGATCTCAAAATCGTCGCTCCGTGAGGCACCGACTGGAAGCCCCCGGCCCGTTTCCAGCACAGCAGCAGTGGCTCCTGCAGAAACGATTCCACAGAACAAACGATCAGCTCCGTCATGCCAGTATTCGGGGGTCTCCACGGATACAAGAGCGACTCTGGCGTTACGCTCATAACTGTCCAGCAGCATTGCGCCTTCCGGCACAAGCTTTATGAATCCGGAGCACCCATGATTAAATGCCGCAATCGCCCCGCTGGACAGCCCGAGCTCCTGCGACAGAGCGTCAGCCAGCCGATAGCACGCATTCGAGTCAGTATTCGAATGGCACAACAGGATCGCGTCGAATTCACCCATTCGACAGCCGCTGACAGTTTCCAGCCTGCGACACACCTCAACAGCCAGATCCAGTGGCCGAATGCCGTCCCGCAAGCGACGACGCGTGGTAATTCCCGTTGACCTGCGAATAGCGGCAGAGTCTCTGAAACCTGTTTTTCCGCCCAGTCGTGACAACGTCAACACAGCGTCGTTGTCAAGCACTTCGAACAGGTCTGCGCGATCAAACACATCAACAATTGTTGACAGACCAATCTTTTCCGCATTCGTTGCTGAATGAAAATGCTTCACCAAGTCGTCCTGATCGGTAAATTGAAGGGAGGCCCGACCCCAAACCTTCTGCAAAAGAATACCTAGTATGGGAAACCGAAGGGCCTGCTAACAGGTTATCATGAAAACATCAGCGGAAAAGCTAGATGAGGATGAAAAGGTGAACGACAGCGAGCATTCACAGCAGAGGCACGTTTCAAACGTTAAACTGGTCCCAGGTTAAAACTCGCCTTCACTTTTCAGGCCTTAAGAGGCACTGGGAACGGCCATATCAAACCCCTGGGGTGTTCAGGGCTGTTTGAAAATACCCGGTTCTCTCAGAACCAGTAAGCAAGAAAACGCTCTGTAAGAGGCAAGTCACGTTACAATACTTGTGGTGTGCCGCCAGAATCCGAACGGGATGAGTCGTTTGAACACTATCTGAGCTGGCGGCGTATTTTGGCGTTCATAAGTTGGCCCCCCGCATCGATGTACGTGGCAAAATGCCACATATGCTGCCCTTTGGTATTACGAATATGTTTGTGGATCGAGTTTCAATTCTTTGTCGAGCAGGCGACGGTGGCAACGGCTGCAGCAGTTTTCGTCGAGAAGCCCACGTTCCCCGCGGCGGACCGGACGGCGGAGATGGCGGCAACGGCGGCAACATTATCATCCAGGCTGACCGCAATCTGGGGTCACTGGGTAACATAGTTGGGCATCGCCACTGGAAAGCTGAACGCGGCCAGCACGGCTTTGGCAGTCTCAAAACAGGCCGCGGCGGCGAAGACGAGATTATTCTGGTCCCACCCGGAACACTCGTGAAGGATACAAAACACGAAAACCTGCTAAAAGACATGCAGCAACATGGCGATTCCGTCGTCATCGCCAAAGGCGGCTGGGGCGGCAGAGGCAACAAACGCTTCGCCAGCTCCACGAATCGTGCACCGCGAGAATGCGAGCTGGGCCACCCCGGAGAAGAGCGAGAAGTAACGCTCGAGCTGAAGCTCATCGCAGACGTCGGCCTAGTTGGTAAACCCAACGCCGGAAAATCCACGCTGCTCAGCCGCATGTCACGAGCGACTCCGGAGATCGCTGATTATCCTTTTACCACGAAGTACCCCAATCTTGGACTCGTTCAGGTTACATTAGATGTCGAATATGTTCTGGCCGACATTCCGGGGCTGATCGAAGGAGCTCATCTGGGTGCCGGACTTGGGCACGAATTTCTGAAACACATCGAACGAACCCGACTGATCGTCCACATGGTCGAACCGTCGCCCACAGACAATTCCGACCCATTGAGCAACTACGACCAGATTCGCGAAGAACTCGAAAAGTATAATCCCGTGCTGGCCCGGCGCCCGGAAATCCTGTGTGTAACCAAGGCAGAACTGCCGGACGCCGAAACGTGTGCGGAATTGCTTCGGGAAACGTCGGGCAAAGACGTACATTTGATTTCAGCCGTCACCGGCCAGGGAATTCCCCAGTTAAACCAAATGATCGTGGCACGGTTGGCAGAACTGGAAGACGACGTTTCTGCAATCACGTCGTAAGTCCATTTCCGGCCTCCCTATCTGATACACTTCATGAAAATTCTTCTCGCCAACCCACGCGGATTTTGTGCCGGCGTCAACATGGCCATCCAATGCCTCGACGAAACGATTCGTCGAGTCGGCCCGGGAATCTATGTGTACCACGAAATCGTCCACAACAAATATGTGGTCGATCGTTTCACAAAACAGGGCGTGACATTCGTTGACTCCATCGAGGAAGTACCTCATGGCTCAATTCTGCTGTTCAGCGCTCATGGAGTGTCACCCGAAATTCGCAACGTGGCCAAAGAGCGAAACCTGCAGACTGTGGACGCCACGTGTCCGTTGGTTACGAAGGTCCATCTTGAAGCGATCCGTTATGCCAATAACGGCTACCACATCATTTTGGTTGGTCACGAAGGACATGACGAAGTCATCGGCACCATGGGCGAAGCCCCTGAAAGTATCACCCTTGTGGAAACACCGTCCGAAGTTGACAGACTACCATTCGGGATCGATGACAAACTCGCTTACCTGACTCAGACCACACTCAGTGTCGCGGAAGCCACGGATGTCATCGGCGCGTTAAAGAAGCGATACCCCGGCATCGAATCCCCGAAAAAAGAAGACATCTGCTACGCAACGACCAACCGCCAGGAAGCAGTGAAGATGCTGGTGGAATCGGCAGATGTGCTGATTGTTCTCGGCAGCCAGAACAGCAGCAACAGTCGACGACTGATGGAGATCGGAGCCAGTCAGGGAGTTCCGTCGTACCTTGTGGACGGAGCCGCCGAGCTGCGGAAGGACTGGTTTGCACAGGATTCCACAGTCGTCATTACCGCCGGCGCCAGTGCACCAGAAGTTGTCGTTGAGGAATGCCTGAACTACCTCAAGACGCACTTCAACGCCGAGTTCTCGGAGGAAACTCTCCGAGAGGAGAACGTGCACTTCAATCTGCCAAAGGAACTGCACGAGCTGCGCGTTTAGCAATAAAAAAACGACCGCATCCGGTTTAGAATGCGGTCGTTTGAGATGCTGCGACCAGCTTGGCCGAGTTCAGTTAGTTGTTTGCGGCTTCCGGTTTTTCTTCTTCATCTGGTTTTTCTTCAGCTGCAGCGTCATCCTCTTTCGGAGGATCCTTTTCGTAGTCTGCTTCTTCTGTAACGACGGCTGCCTTTTTGGCTTCCAAAGCTTCCTGCTTCATCTTTTTGATATCGGCCTGAGCCGCCTGGACGGCTGAATCGGCCGCAGTCTTTGCAGCTGTCATATCCGCCACATCTTTCTGCAGCTGAGCGTTTGCGGCGTTCAGCTTGTCGCGATCTGCGGCCGTCTGCTTTAAGTCATTCCGAACCTTTGTCAGCATCGCTTGTGTCTTCTTGCCCGCAGCACGAAGTCTCGCCACGTCCGCGGCACTTTTGGTGTGAGCCGCTTCGGCTTTTTGAGCGCGCTGTTTTTCAGACGCAGCCAGTTTTCGCTGCTTGCCAAGCTGGTTCTTCAGTTTTGCAATCTGCTGCTCGAAAGACGCCTTTTCCGCGGCTATTTTGTCACGAAGTGCGACCACTTCGGCCTGGGTTGTTTCAAGTTCGGACTGAACGCCCGCCAGGTCCACTTCAAGATGCTCCGCATCCACGGATCGGTGAAGTGCAGCCCAGTAACTGATGACTTCCCGAATTTCCCCGTCCTTCCCTTTCCACAGTCTCGTCGTCGGACCGGCAGAACGTGCTTTGAGACAGGCACGTTGAGCACGGCGAGTCTTTGCCGGGCAACATTTGGAAAACACACCTGCATCAACAGTTGTGCAGGCAAGAAACAGGACGGTGAGAGTCAATATGCGCGTGTTCATGGCGGCTTCAGGGGGGAGTTAGGGGATTGGCGAAGTGTCTGCGCGATTGTGCGCACGGTTTATGCTACAAGTGTGCCATCAGTAGGGCCGAAAAGAAGATTTTTGGTGAGGAAACATGGCAGAACTGGGAATTGTGAACAGTTTAAGACGATTTTACCATCAGATTCTGGTCGACATAGGAAATATCCGTACTGTTAAGAACGCAGGTTCCGCAATCTGGAATTGCACGAACCGATGCCGTCCCGTATTCCCGATAATGCTGCAACGGGTTGATGTTGCCACGGCATAACAGGTGGCAACTTCCCGTGATCGGTGGACAGTGGGATGTGAAAAACCCCATTTTTTTCAGGTGGCGTCTTTCATCGTTTGCCTTGAGATCTCGTATTTCAAATCTTCAGGTTCGAGATTCAGGCCGCCTTACAAGACCTTACAACTCCGGTTAAACCCTACCAAAACTCCTTCACGTGGGCGCGACGCCAGAAAACTCGAATCAGACACAGCACCAGTTGCAGCAACGGTTGTCCGACTACCAGTCGATGCTGAAGCGTGAACAGATCGGCTGGCGCACGGAACGCCCCTTTCTGAAGACGCTGGGAACAGGTGGACAGGGAACCGTCATTCTGACGGAACGCAGAGGAGCTGGCAGTTTTCGCATGCCGCTGGCGTTGAAATTCTTTTCGCCCGACCAGTTTGGAACGGTCGAAAAGTATGATCGTGAGATGCTTCGTCTTGCCGAGGTCACCTCGATGGCGGCCCGGATTCAGGATGACCACCTGGTCGACGTCCACGGCTTCCTTGAAGAAGATGGCGTCTTTTACCTGGAGATGGAGTGGATCGATGGGTTCGATCTACTCCATATTCTGCGGCGCGAAACTCTTGATATCGTTCACGATGCGGTCACTCAGGGTCGTTGGCAACAGCTCAATGATGAAATTGTGACCACGGGCGAAGTCGACTGCCGACTGAAGCCGGGACTGGCGGTGGCCATTATTCGCGAATGCCTGTCCGGTGTCTCAGCGCTGCATCGGGAAGGAATCATTCATTGCGACCTGAAGCCATCCAACGTGATGGTCAAACGTACCGGCCAGGTGAAGCTCATTGATATCGGTTCGGCGTTTTGGGTCGGCAGACCGCCGGCCGGACAGCCGTGCACACTTGAATACGCAGCACCGGAAGTGCTGGCCGGATTTCGAGCGTCTCCGCAATCGGACCTTGCAAGTCTGGGATATATGCTGCTGGAAATGCTGACCGGTTCCAAGCCGTTTGCCGGACTCAAATACTCGGAATTGCGTAAGGCCAAAGAGGGCATCCTGGAACGACTTCCGGGAATGCTGCCACTGGACACGTTTGCCTACAGCGAACTGCTCATCTTGCTGCTGCGAAAGCTGCTGCACCCGGACCCCACGAAACGATTTGCGTCTGCTGAAGAGGCCGAACTTTCCGACCATGGCGCCGCCGAGTTCCTGAGAGAGCTTGTAAAGGGCGAATTGTCTCAGGAATATGCCAGCGCACTGCGAAGATGGATCGCGGAAATGGAAACGGAGGCGATGCACGGCATGGCAGTGAAACGGGCTCCGGGGGGGACCACTCGGGTGGAACTTCCTCCGTTGCCAGCAACTCGAATTGCCACAAATCCGGGTGACCTGAATACTCCGGGAGACTTCGATCTGCAGCACTGACGGCCGCTGCCGCTTTTGACCATTGAGATACACAGAACACAGTCAACGCCGGAAAAAGACTCTGATAACCTGACGATTCCACAAGATTATCGGTCAACGAATGAGACACTCACTGCGTATACTTCGGAAGTGCGATAATGCACTGTACGGAACGTTCTTCACTGACACCGTCCACCTTCACGGTGACGGGCCCCCACCTCGCGAGCAAAACTCATGATTTCCAACGCTGGTCTTGTTGCATCCGCCTTTTCTCTGAGTGTCGTCGTCTTTGTCGGTTGTGCTGAACAATCAGAACCAGAACCGGCCCCGGTGATGGCCAGTCACGAGCACGAGCATGAACACGGACACGAGCATGCCGAAACACTGGGAGGGGCTCTGCACGAACTGACGGAACTGCGCGATACGGTGCGTGACGCATTTGCCAAAGACGACGGCGAAGCGGCTCATGGACCGCTGCATGACGTTGGGCATTTGCTGGAAGAAGTCTCTGAACTTGCCGGCGAGTCACATCTTTCTGACGAAGCGAAAGCGACGATCGAGTCCAACGTGGAAGCACTACTGGATGCCTTCGGCGCCGTCGACAAAAGTATGCACAGCGAAGACGAAGGTTCGGCCTACAGCGAAGTTTCGGAAAAAATTGACGCGGCAATCACCGCCATCACGGCAGCCGCGGGCCCGGCACTTAAAAACGATGACGAACACGGCCATGAACATGGAGATCACGACGAAGACGGAGATCACAAGCACGGCGATCATGACGACCACGAAGATGGTGACCATGATGAGAAGCATGACGACGACCACGACGAGGTCGAGGTCGAAGGCCACGATGATGATGACGACAACGACAAAGCCGGCGAAAAATCAGAATCAAGCAAGTCGGACACGGAGGAGTAGCCCAGTGAGACACGGGATCCTGTTCGTCGCCTTGATGTCCGCTGCAACGACTGTCGGCTGTGGCGACGCCGTGGACCGTGAAGCCCTGGCTCTGCGTCAAAAGCTTGTCCTGTCGTCCGCGCCGACGGAACAGACGTCCGTCAGCAAGATTCGCAAATTGCTGATGGAACCGGACGCTGTCGCCGAAACCGAGGTCGTTCTGCGCGGCCGAATCTGGGCGGGTGAGATGCCCCCATGGGAAGTCGGCAAGGCCGCGTTTGTGCTGACCGACGCCACCGGGCATGATGGGGATGACGACCACGATCCGCATGCCTGCCCGTTCTGCAGCCGTGACATCGACGACTATGTTGCCGCCATCCGATTTCATGATGACGACGGCACCGTCACCCCCATCGACAGTCGTGAGCTCTTCGATGTCAAAGAAAAGCAGATGGTGATCGTCAAAGGTCTCGGCTCGATGGACGGTGATCGATTGCGAATCGACGCGACAAATATTTTCATTGCCCGGTAGAGTCCCGGCGGCAGGCCACACTGGTCCCCTGACAGAGCGTTACCAACGCTCCCGGCGCAACATAGAGTGACAGGAACGGGCAGCATCTCTACTGGAGAAAGGAGTTACGCTGTTGAGCAGTCTCCGCCTGAAGTACAATCGCCGGCTGCGGAACCGTAATTTCGTCAGGAAGGGCAATTGATGGCTTCACGGCATCAACGACACGCGCGCATCGGACGGCGACGCCACCTGCTGCAACTTGGCACAGCAGGTCTGTCGGGAGTTCTCGGGACCGCCGCATCCGCTACAGCGTCCGGGCTGACGCCCCGTGCCGATCGCTGCATCGTTCTGTTCCTCAACGGCGGCCCCAGCCATTTGGACATGTGGGACCTGAAGCCGGATGCGCCATCAGAGATTCGCGGCGATTTTCAGCCGATCGACAGCAGTCTGCCTGGCGTATCCCTCAGCGAGCACCTGCCGCGGCTGGCGCAACACATGCACCGCACGACGCTGATTCGTTCGATGAACCACAGCGTCAACAACTCTCACGCCGCTGCCGTCTATGCCGCCCTTACAGGTCATGACCGAGGTGAACTGGGTGGCGGCGCACAACCGACTGACCGACCTTCCCCGGGATCTGTGCTGGCCCGTTTCCGACCTCCTGCAAATCGTACTCTGCCGTACGTGGCCCTGCCATACAAGACAAAGGAAGGTGCCGCCGGGCCACTGCAACCCGGTTTTCTGGGAGGCTTAATGGGACAGACATTCGATCCGTTCTGGGTGCTCAACAATCCGGATGCCGCCGACTTCCATGTCGAAAATCTCGATCTGCCGGAAGCGGTGTCCCGCAACCGCCTGCAGAATCGCAGCGAATTACTGACAGGACTGGGCAACGGACTTCAGGTGCAAAATGACCTATCCATTTCTGCGATCGACGATTTTCAGTCACAGGCCTTCGAATTGCTGACATCGAACACGACGCAGGACGCCTTTGACCTGGAAAAAGAATCAGCCACCACGCGCGCCAGCTACGGACGAAACATCTACGGTCAGAGCACGCTGCTGGCTCGACGGCTGCTGGAATCCGGAACACGCTTCGTCACGCTGTCATGGGCGCCCGACGCGAACGCCACGTGGGATACTCATGGCAACAACTTCACCAGTCTGAAGACACGTCTGCTGCCCGAATTCGACGCAGCCTGCAGCAGCTTGCTGCAGGACCTGACCGACCGCAACATGCTGGACCGGACCCTGGTCGCCGTTCTGGGAGACTTCGGACGCACGCCCAAAATCAACGCCAACGCCGGACGGGACCACTGGAATTCCTGCTACACCGTGATGCTTGCCGGTGCGGGTATCCGTCAGGGCTTCGTCTTTGGCGCAAGTGATCGCCAGGGAGCGACACCCGCAGAATCGCCCGTCAGTCCTGGCGACGTGATCACAACGATGTATCACCTGCTGGGTATCGATGCAGCGACTCAGATTACGGATTCGCTGGGCCGGCCCTATGAAGTCGTGCCCAAGGGACGTGTCATCAACACAATTCTGTCGTGATGCCGGCCGCCCGTCTTCGACGGTTTATGCGAGCTACCGCTCGACCAGCTTACGAATACACGTGAATCGTCGGGGCGCGTGGGAAGCACACGGAGCCCGCGTGAAAACGTTTTTCGGAGCCATGGATCAGCGTAATTCGCTGTCGGAAGCTGCTGAACCGCTGGCAGTTGTTGCTTCAAAGATGCCTGCGAAACCGGTCGTTGTTTTCAGAAAAACGCTCGCCACAGATACCTCACAAGCACTTCCGGTTTAGAATTGTGAGACACCTGCTACCTGCTGCCACGAAGCCTGAAAGAAACTGCCATGTTGTCGAGATTCATGTTCTGTCTGGTCCTGGCTATCTTCGCGAACACTGCCGCTGCCGACGACTGGACTCAATGGTCCGGCAACGATCGGCAATGCAATTGGAACGAATCCGGTGTCCTTGACCAGTTCCCCGAAGGTGGTCTGCAACCGACGTGGACCGTCAACATCGGTTCCGGCTACTCGGGACCGGTCGTCGCCGACGGACGCATTTTCGTGACGGACTACCGACCACAACCGGAAACGAAAACTCTGGAAGCGTTAGAACGTCTGTTGTGCCTGGATGAAGAAACCGGCGACGTCATCTGGCAACACGAATGGCAAACGCATTACCGTCGTCAGCTGCATTCGTACGCGACCGGCCCCCGAGCCACACCGCTGGTGGATGGTGATCGAGTCTACACGATTGGCGCAACGGGACGAATTCACTGCACGGACGCTCCGACGGGAAAGATCATCTGGGAACATGACGCGTTGGAATCGTTCGACGCACAGGTGCCCATATTCGCCGTGTCGGCATCTCCGATCCTCTGGAAAGACACGGTCATCTTTGCCTGTGGCGGATCCGACGGACTGCTACGGGCTCTGGATAAAACAACGGGCGAAGAAAAATGGAAATCGCTTCCTGCCGGTTATGATTTGCCATACAGCGCGCCGGAAATCTTTGAGATCGCCGGCACACCACAACTGGTTCAGTGGCACAAGGAAAAACTTTCAGCCATGAATCCCGTTGACGGCACAATTCTGTGGGAAGTGCCCTTCAACGCAAAATCAAACATGGCTCTCGGACGTCCCGTCTTGCTGCCCGGAAATCGGCTGCTGGTCAGCGGGTTCTATGACGGATCAATGCTGGTGAAAGCCGGCGCCAGTTCTGCGGAGATGCTGTGGAAAAACGGGGGCAGTGGTGAAAAACCGAAGCAGACGAAAAGTCTGCACGCCGTCATCACAACGCCCATTGTGCAGGGCGACCACTTTTACGGAACCTGCAGTTATGGTGAATTGCGAGGTTTGCAGCTGAGTGACGGAGAACGTATCTGGGAAAATACAGAGCTGACTCGGCAGGGACGCTGGGGGTCTATGTTCTGGGTGAAGAACGGCGATCGCTACTTTGTGAACAATGATCTTGGCGAATTAATGATCATGCAGTTTTCACCCGAAGGTCCGCAACTGATCGACCGCACAAAACTGATCGAACCGGATACTCAGTGCGGCTACGGACCTCGCCGATTTGCGGACGCACTTGTGAACTGGGTCATGCCGGCGTACGCCAACAAACACATCATCATTCGTAACGACCACGAAATCCGACGCGTGTCACTGGCTGCAAAATAGGCCTCAACGGATTCTACCGGGGCCTCGGGGCAAACTCACTGACCGTCAAACATCCACTTCGCGGACTTCGATCATCGTGTTCAGGTTCGTGACCTGCAGCACTTCCTGTACGTCATCGCAGGGATTGAAGACCTGCACGACGGGACCTGATTCCATTTGCCTGAGGGAAATCCAGAGCCCCAGCATTCCGCTGGGAACAAACTTAACGCCGGTCAGATCAAATGCCACGGTCTGACAGTTGTTCCCGACCAGCAGGTCCGTGATCGCCGCTCGGTAATGAGCCGCATTAAATTCCGAAGGCACCTCATGGCCACCAAAACCGAGGACAGTCGTTTCCCCGACACTGTAGACCTTGAGAATTCCATCTTCAGTCAGCGCATATTGTGCCGCGCCTGAGCCACCGTCGTTGCTGGAGTCTGAATTCTCGACCATGATATTGCTCGGTCCAACGTTATCAGGAAGCGGACAAAGACGATTTACATTCCCGGATGAGACGGGATTAGCACAAGAAATGAAAGCGTATCTGAAAGAAATTCGCGTTGGCGTTGGAGACATGCAAAAAATGTGCGAAATAAATGCGTAAAAAGCTGGTGACCGTCCAGAACCTGCGGCGCCCTCCTGTGTCGAAAATGCAGCAAAACACAGCGGCTTTCATTCTTTACATCGCCGGGAGGCGTTGATAGATTGCCGCACTTCAGTGACAGAAGTCACCACATTACCCCGTGGTGTAATCGGTAGCACGACAGATTCTGGTTCTGTAAGTTGGGGTTCAAGTCCCTGCGGGGTAACTGATTCGATACGCACAGAAGGGAACAGAGACGAAGAGGCAGGCAAAACGCTACTCCTCTCCGTTTCTTCCCTGATGTCGTTCTTGCCTGTTCCGCCGTGTTCGCCTGTCTGCTGGGCCACCTGCGGGGCCACCGCTCGGTTGAACTGTTCAAAGTGATGACGGTCCACTTGAGCGTAGTGCTTGTTCTGGACCTGGATGCTGTGCCCGACCCAGCTTGCGACGACGTGTGCTGAGTTCCTTTCGCCGTTTGGTCCGACCCAATCCAGCCAGTCGGTCTCACAGCTGGCACGAAGGTTTTGGAACGCTTTCGGCCATGGAACCACACCGGCATTGATGACGATCTGTTTGAACGGCTTGTCGAGATTGCTGTTCGACCTGTCGTAGCGAGTGATGATCCGCTCTGTGCCTTCCTCAGCTTCGTCGAACGCCTGTTCCAGATACGGCAGGATCTCTGCAATCGGCAGGATGCGTTCCTCACAGCCGGCGTGGTGTGCCGTCTTGCTGGACGGAACGACCATGAGGCACTCATCCCAAAGGACGTGTTCCCACCGCAGGCCGTAGATTTCCATCTTCCGCAGGCCGGCGAATCTCCAAAGGGCAAACATCAGCTTCCACTGGGTATCCGGACATGCAGCCATCACTAAAGCAGCCGTCTCTCTGTTCACGTGAACACTGCGTTCTTTGTTCTCCTGAGTATCGGAAATCTCGTTTTCAAAGGGGTTTGTGTCGATCCACTTCCGACGTTTTGCGGCATTGAAGAACATCTTGGTCGATGCGATAACACTACGAATGCTGTTTTCAGACCATGGCTTTCCTGTCGTTTGAATCACCTTTTCCCCAAGCCAGTCACGGAATTGTTCGGCATCTTCCACCGTGACGCCATCAATTGGGCGTGTGCCGAAGTAATCCTTCAGATGTTTGGCGGCAGCCTGCCACTTCCTGACCGTTCCCGGTGAGGCATGACGGCCTTTCAGCGTCCGGCCTCTGGCAATGTGGTAATCGATGGCTTCGCTCAAAAGCTTTCGTTCCACTGGCTCCGATGTGTCGAGTGTCTCAACGAGAGGATCAACCAAGCCCGCGGCCACCAGCTTCTTGTGCATGGTCTTGCCAATCTCAGCCAGCCACAGCGACGTTTGACGGTCGATAGCCAGCCCTGATGACCGGGAGGAATTCAGTTCGTCGACATGTCGTCCAATCGTCTCGGCCTTCGACTTGTTGACTTTCCCCGGGCGCAACGTGCGCCGGCTTCCGTTCGCGTCGACGAAGCGGATCCGCCAGCCCTTTGAGTCCTTGTTTACACTCGCCACAACGAACTCCCATCCACAACCATCAGAAAAGAAAAAGCGGTAAGCCGGGTGATGGTGCCCCGGTGCTCGCTCCGGCGAGTTATCGCGCTGTGAGTAGAATCGAAAATTCGCATCTAGAATTACGATCTGTAGATTCCCACATCGGGTTCGTATTCGGAACTGCCTGTTTGGCGTCAATTGGGTTGCTCGGCCCGTCAACAGATTCGGCATTCGTGCGCTGCCGGTCCCGTTCGCTTGCCTCGCGCAGAAATCGCTCAGCCCCGGAAACGGCGGCGCGGAATTCCGCGTCGCTGAGGATTCCGGCGCTCCTCGTCAATGTGCGGGTCATCGTCAAGTTTCCACGTGGCGACTTTGAGGAATACCGGCCCGGGGGAGACAACCTCCCCGGGAATCGGTTGACCAGACACACCTCGAAAGATGTCCCCATTTGTGCGCGTACTGACTCCGCAGTTCGTATGGATGCGGGAAACACTCGCGCGATGATGCGAACGCGGAATGTGCGTTTGCGAGCAATGAATCCAGTGCATAGCATGCACGGCAGCCACCGTCTTTCTACTACAAAGGCGTGTTGGTCAGCTGGGTTCGGGGTTGCCCCCCCGTTCCCAGTGTCTTTCAGTTTGCCAACACAAAGCATGATTTGTCAACCGTTCTTCTTTTTACGCTTTGTTTTGGATTCTTCTGGAGAGTTTTTTTCGTCGAGATGCTTCATCCACTTCTTCACGCCAGGTGAGAGTCTTTTTTTCTTCACCTGATCTCGGCCACGCTTGGTCGTCGGCAATGCAAGAACGTCCTGAATGGCTT
>JAQWLN010000042.1 GCA_029247265.1 Fuerstiella sp. | reverse complement strand
CTGCGAACCTTTGATACACACGAAGGCATCCGTCGTCTGACCTGCGACCTCAACCGACTGTACCGTGAGCATGCGGCGCTTTATTCCAGTGACACTCATTCTGACGGGTTTCGCTGGGTCGTTGGTGACGACACAACCAATTGTGTCCTGGCCTTCGTGCGTCAGACAGTCGATCTTTCGGAACGCATGGTTGTCGTCGTCAACCTGACGCCCACTCCACATGCAGATTATCAGATCGGTGTTCCTGTCAAAGGTTTCTATAAAGAACTGCTGAACACGGACGCCGAGTGGTATGGAGGATCCGGCATCGGTAATCAGGGGGGTGTGTACGCGAAAGATATTGCGTCGCACGGGCATGAACAAACCATAAAAATCCAGGTGCCGCCGCTGAGTCTGACCATAATGCAGTGCGTGCCGGGCGACAAGGGCGACCTGCCCGACAACAGCCAGCTGACATAGCCCGCCCGGTCCACACGGTGCTGGACAAGCCTCAAGGGTGGCAACGCTCGTCCAAACACCAGACGCTGCAGACACCACACTTTCTGATTTGACGTTGCCATTGAAAGACCGTCGCGATGCCGATTGACACGCCGGACTGGGTGCGGGACGCCGTCTTTTACCAGATCTTTCCCGACCGTTTCGCACGAAGCGGCAGGGTTACGGCCGTACAGCATCTTGAACGGTGGGACGCGGCACCGACATCACATGGGTTCAAAGGAGGCGACCTGTACGACGTCACGCAGAATCTGGATTACCTGCAGGATCTGGGCGTCACGGCGATCTACTTCTGCCCCATCTTCGCCTCGGCGGCCAACCACCGGTATCACACCTACGATTACTACAACGTGGATCCACTGCTGGGTGGAAACGACGCATTACGTGAACTGCTGGACCAGGCCCATGAACGTGGCCTGAGGATTGTGCTGGATGGTGTTTTCAATCACGCCAGCCGTGGTTTCTGGCAATTTCATCACGTGCTGGAGAACGGATCGGCATCGCCGTTTCGAGACTGGTTTCACTTTGACCAGAACTGTCTTGACGGAAACAGACCGTTTCAGGCCTATCCGTCGGCGGATGCCGCTCGGGCCCTGGCGGACGGTCGTGGTAGCTTCGAGACGATTGGCTACGGCGCCTGGTGGAACCTTCCGGCATTACCCAAATTCAACACGAACTGCCCGGAAGTTCGTGAATTTCTACTGTCGGTCGCAGAGTACTGGGTCGATTTCGGCATCGACGGATGGCGTCTGGATGTCGCCAACGAAATTGACGACGATGAATTCTGGCGCGAGTTTCGGCGGCGGGTTCGAGGCACTAATCCGGAAGCTTATATTGTCGGTGAGGTTTGGGGAGAGGCTGAACACTGGTTGCACGGCGACATGTGGGACGCCGTCATGAACTATCCGGTTACGGCGGCCTGCCTGGGATTCTTTGGCGGCGAACATCTTGACCTTGAGGAGGTACGGCGACCTTCCAGTTTCAGTAATGTGGAACGCTTCAGCGGACCTGAATTTGCTGCGGAAATTCAGCGAATGGCCTCGATCTATCCGACACAGATTGCAGCAGCGCAGCTAAACCTTCTCGACAGCCACGACATGCCCAGATTCCTGACGTGCTGCGGTGGCGACGACGCAGCCCTGAAAATGGCATGGCTGTATCTGTGCCTGATTCCCGGGGCTCCATGTATCTACTACGGAGCTGAAATCGGACTCGACGGCCGCCACGATCCAGACTGCCGGAAAGGCTTCCCCTGGCAGCGCGATGCGTGGGATATGGAGATGCACGATTGGTATCAGAACTGCATTCGGCTTCGCAGCAAATATCAACTGGGAAGAGCTGAGCAGCCGAGCGTCGTTCTGGCAGAGACAACTACAGTGGTTTTTCGCACGGCAACAGCCTGCGGCACTTTGTGGTCCGCCTTCAATACCGGATCCGTGGAATCCGTCATTGATGTGCCGAACGACGAGCTGTCAAACGTCCGCGTAGTACTGGCCGGAGGGGCCATGTCCCGAACGATCAATACAGACAACGACTGCACTCGACTTACAATCCCTCCCCGCTGCGGTGCCGTGTTGACGGCTCACGCTGACGACGTGTGAATGGTTAAAAGTCAGTTCTGAGACTGGGAAATCCCGAGTATCCTCATCTGCCTCACGACAACAGCAGTCGACGTTGGCGGCACAAACAGATCCTGTTATGGTCGATCGTGATTGATCGTATTTATTCCCGCAGGATCAAACGTATACGCCGCAATGCAGTCATCCCACAAAATCTCCAATGATGCTTCGCAGTGCCGCATCAACAACCACACATGCGGTGCCTGCTGCTGGGGAGCTGGCATCGAACGATCGCATCTGGTCCAGCGGTTACGACGTCATCGCGATCTGTTTGGCCACTTCGGCTCAGTCAAAGCGATACCGGGGCGTTTCCGATTGTTTTTGCATTAAGTCCTTGCGACGCGCGGCGATAATCTGTTGTGGGCTGTGCAGATCCGACTGCCGTGGATTGGTAAACGCCGAAAACAGTCCATTGCTCAATCGATCGTCTGCCCGTTCATGGGGTTTGATGACGATCACGAAAACTCCGTCGGATGCATGATTCATCCAAGTCGATTTAACGGACGTGATGCTCGCAGTGCAGTTGCGTTTGCATTATTGCCCGGGATCAGTTGCGGTGATCCCAACTACGTGTGCACAGGTTGCACTCGCGTTAATGACATGCCCGCCGAACAGACTGAGGTTTTTCTGAATGTTGTGCAGGACCAGGATTGGTTCGAATATACGCGGACGATCCGCGCCTTTTCCTGCACGGCGATCGCATCGCCGCCGGACAACGTCAAAGGATCCGGAACCGACGAAGGGTGATCGAATCCGTGGAAGCCCGTGAGAACGGAAATCAGAAAAAACTCAGCGGTCACCTGCTCCAGCGCGGATCCTTCAGGGGCACTGCAGCGTAAACGTGAGCAGGATCTTCGTTCTGATAAACCCTGTACAGACCATGTCTAACTGTACAAATGTCCCCTTCTTGTACCGTTTCGCCATGGTGTGTTATAAACCGGCAGTCACATGCAGGAATTGCCACCCATGCAATAAAACCCTAGTAGCGTATTACAACAATACCCTAATACCGTGTAGATAAGGGAATTACTGCCTATTGTTCAGTGTTTTAGTTGTTTGGCCCAATTGGCGGTGTTGAAATAGGCACGTTAAACGCTGGCCGGCGTGCTGCTCCAATCGCCCGTCAGCAGAAATTGGTAAACAGCCGCCATGTTCAGGGCGGCGACAGGTCAAGTTCCTGAATGTGAAGGAATTGATGAGTGGAAGTCACAGAAGTCCGCATCAAATTGATGGATGACAACGACGATCGACTACAGGCGTTCTGTTCCATTACGCTGGACGGCGAATTCGTCGTTCGCGATCTGAAGGTGATCGAAGGGTTGAAGGGCCCCTTTATCGCCATGCCAAGTCGCAAACTGATGGTCAAATGCCCCACGTGTTCGTGGAAGAACGAAGTTCGAGCACGCCACTGCAACGGTTGCGGAGCCCACATCACGGCAGACACCAACAGTCAGTCACGGTCACGGTTGTTTGCGGACATCGCCCATCCCATTAACGCCACCTGTCGCGAGAAAATCCAGGCCGCCGTAATCGCCGCTCTGGAAGTGGAACGGGATCGCTCAAGGCAACCCGGTTACATCTGCACATACGACGATATGGAAGACGTCTACGCAGAGAATCCTTCGACCTGACGGGACGGACGGCGTCTAGGCATCCCCGTCGCCTGCTGGTCATTCGGCAATGTACGCTGAGACCTGACTCAGCCGCCGGTGCATTCTTTGATGGCTTTCCAGCGCAGCCAGTGGTCGGCCAGTACGATTGCAACCATTGCTTCGCCCATAGGCACAAAGCGGGGCAGCAGACAGGGGTCGTGGCGCCCTTTGGTGCTGATCGTTGTGGCAACTCCGTCACGGGTAACCGTCGCCTGCTCTTTGGCCAGACTGCTGGTCGGTTTGATCGCAGCTCGCAGCACAATCGGCTGGCCGGAACTGATCCCGCCCAGCATGCCGCCATGACGATTGGTGGCCGTTGTAATCCGTCCGCCGCTGGATTCGAACACATCGTTGTTCTCGCTGCCTCTCATGCCAGCGCAGCCAAAGCCGATTCCGTATTCGACTCCCAGAACGGCAGGCAGACTGAACAGCGCTTTCGCCAGATCTGCTTTGAGTTTGTCAAAAACCGGCTCTCCCAAACCGGCCGGAACTCCCGTCGCGACGATTTCAGAGACTCCGCCGATGGAATCGGTGTCCCGGCGAACTTCGTCGATCACGTCAATCATCTTTGCCGCAGCATCGTAGTCAGGACAGCGGACAATGTTCGCAGAACCGTCCGGCAGCTGTTCGACGTCATCGATCGTTACATCCTGAGGAGCCGTGATGTTCGCCGTCACGTGACCGACCTGGCAAACATAACCGACCACCTGGCCCCCGAACTCCTGATCGATCAGCTTCTTGGCGATAACTCCAGCAGCCACGCGAGCCGTCGTTTCTCGAGCGCTGCTGCGACCGCCTCCTCGATAATCCCGAAATCCATAGCGGGCGTCGTATGTGTAGTCTGCGTGACCAGGGCGATACTTATCCTTGATATCGGAATAGTCCCGACTGCGCTGATCGGTGTTGCGTAACAGGATTGCTATGCTGGTACCGCTCGTGCGACCTTCAAACACGCCCGCCAGTATCTCGGGAGCGTCGGCTTCCTGTCGTTGCGTCGTCAACCTGCTCTGACCAGGCCGCCGTCGCGCGAGGTCAACCATCAGATCTTCCACGGAAATCGGTATTCCCGGCGGAACTCCGTAATGATGACAACATTCCCCGGTCCGTGACTTTCGCCAGCCGTGGTGATGCGGAAGAATTGTCCAAAAGAGTTGCCAGGCATTTTTTCAGAAAAACGAGGTTGCGGTCCCTCGCCTGCTGATCTGCGGGCGGACCGGGAAAACTGTTGTGTTTCAACATGCGTACAGGTCGCATGAACATGTTTCTGACGACTGTCTGTCGTCCAGGCAATACTTTATCGACAACCCGAATCAATAACATGCTGCAGCGGTACATTTTTTTTTGGTTAGTGGCGTCTTCCGGCGTTGCGTTCTACTGGCCGGAGTTCGACACTGGTTTTGACCCGTTTCACGCCGCTGGCGGTTCCGCGATCAACGTGCTGATCGTAGTCACGATGTTCAGTGTCGGTGCTCTGCTGCCTGTCAAAGAAGTCGATCAGATCCTGCATCGCTGGCCAACCGTACTGATCGGCACATCGATTCAGTATCTCAGCATGCCCGTGCTGGCGTGGAGCATCGTACAGGTAATGCAACCCGACCCACAAATCGCAACGGGAATCCTGATCGTCGGATGTGTTCCTGGTGCCATGGCATCCAACGTCCTGACACTGGCCGCCAGAGGAAATGTCAGTTACTCCGTAAGCCTGACGACATCCGCCACGCTGCTATCGCCAATCATCGTGCCGATCGCGATGTGGCTTACCGTTGACGATAAGGTGGATTACGACGGGTGGGCCGCGGTCCGTTTACTAGTGCTGCAGGTCGTGCTACCGGTGGTCATCGGGCATCTGCTGAGTCGTTTTAGTGAACGCTTCCGAAATGTGGCTGATGTCGCTGCCTCCACGGTAGCCAATCTGTCGATTCTGGCCATCATCGCCATCGCAGTCGCCCTGAATCGGGGCGGTGTCACCCAGGCCAGTGGCGGGCTGCTGCTGGCGCTGGCTGTCATCAACGCAGGAGGCTACCTGGCAGGATACTTCGGTGGAGCTGCTTTCCGGCTGCCGGAACCGATGCGACGGGCACTGACACTGGAAGTTGGTATGCAGAACGCCGGCGCGGGGATCGCATTGGCGAAGCAACTGTTTGGCAGCGAATCGCCCGCGGTCATTCCCTGCATTCTGTACACGTTTGGTTGTATGCTGACGGGAACAATTCTGGCGACGATCTGGCAATGGGCAGGTAAGGACGCAACGGATAGCGAGCAGAGTTCAGCGACAGCAGAGGCGGCGAATTCATGACCAGCCAGCTGCGCCCACAAGCTGAAGCCGGATACGGTGTACACAGGGAGTCGACTATTGAAGTTCGCTCGCCAGCAAAGATCAACATATTCCTGGAAGTACTCGGCAAGCGAAACGACGGCTTTCACGAACTTGAAACCGTGATGCTGCGCACGAGCCTGCATGATGTGCTGCGATTCGAAACGTCCATATCTGGCCAGCTATCTTTGCGGCTGGCCGATTACTCCCCACCAGAGCTGGCGGAAACCTTTCCCCTGGATGATTCCAACCTCATTCTCCGAGCTGCCCAAGCGCTGCGCGAACATACTCAGGCTCATCAAGGCGCGGCGATCACTGTCAACAAGCGAATTCCTCCGGAAGCCGGTTTGGCCGGTGGTTCCAGCAACGCCGCCACCACACTGCTTGCCCTGAACAGATTGTGGGGGCTGGATCTTCCCAAGCAGACCCTACATGAGATCGCCGCATCACTGGGAAGCGACATCAACTTCTTCGTGGAAGACTGTCGGGCAGCGGTCTGCTCAGGGCGAGGCGAGCGGGTTGCGCCCATTCAACCGGGCGGGTGTCTTTACTTCGTGGCTGCTCAGCCCGCATCGGGGAACTCGACGCCTGAGGTGTTTCGGCAGCTCAGAGTTCCCGGCATCGAACAGCGTCGGGATGTTCGCGGCACAATCGCCGCCGTGAAATCGGGCACCATGAAAAACCTGCAGGATGCATCGTTCAACCGACTGACCAAGGCAGCTCAGGAACTCAACCCCGATATGGCGGACCTGATGCGTGTCATGGCACAGGATACTGAACGGACAGTGTTTATGTCCGGCAGCGGTTCCACATGCTTCGTCATCGCCAGACATCAACGCGAAGCCGGACGACTTAAGTCGCGGTTGCAGCATCTGAACTGTCGGTGGCTGGCCGCGTTCAAAGTCGACTAGCTCGGTACGCGGAATGAACGGTTATCCAATCACGATTCCGGCCACGCTGGCCGTCATGCAGCAGGCCAGCGTTCCGCCCAACATCGCTCGAAACCCGATTCTCGCCAGGTCCGAACGCCGGTCCGGGCAGAGCCCGCCGATCCCACCGACCTGAATGCCGATGGATGCAAAGCTGGAGAACCCGGCCAGAGCATATGTCATGATGATCGCCGTCCGCTCAGAAATCGTTCCGGGGTCGGCATCCGTCGGAATCATAGTTCTCATTCGGTCATAGGCGATCAGCTCGTTGGCAAACATTTTCCAGCCAAGCAATTCTCCCGCGTTGAAGCAGTCTTTCCATTCAATTCCCATCAGCCAGGCCAATGGAGAAAACAGGTAGCCACAGATCAGAGACAAAGTTATGCCCTGCTCAGCCTGCATACCAAACAGCTCATTCATCACCCACAGGGTGGAACTGCTGAGTAGAAAGTCGGCCAGCGCGATCAGGCCCATGAACGCAATCAGCATGGCCGCCACGTTCAATGTAAGCTTCAGACCATCGGACGCGCCCTGAGTCGCGGCCTCGATGATGTTGGACGATTCAATTGAGATATCTGCAGTGGCTCCGCCGGACGTCACCGGTGTTTCTGTTTCCGGCATGATCACCTTCGCAATCAGTAATCCCGCAGGAGCCGAGATCACGGACGCGGTCATCAGATGTCCAGCATCAATTCCCCAGCCGATATACAAAGCCATCACACCACCAGCGACTGTGGCAAAGCCGCCGGTCATAATGGCCATCAGTTCGGACTGTGTCATCGTGGAGATATACGGCCGAACCACAAAGGGGGCTTCTGTCTGCCCGACAAAGATATTGGCGGCGGCGGAAAGGCTTTCAGCTCCGGAAGTACCCAGCGTGCGCTGCAGCACCTTCGCCAGCATATTGACGACAAACTGCATTATGCCCAGGTGATACATCACCGCCATCAGCGACGAAAAAAATATGATCGTCGGCAGAACTCGAAAAGCGAAGTAAAAATCCCTGAAGTTCTCACTGAAGACCAGTGCGCAGCCCTCGTCTACGAATCCCAGAAGCGCCTCAAATCCATCACCAAGCCACGAAAAGAATGCTCGACCATCTTTCGTGCCCAGAATCAGACGGACCAGAACGATCTGAGTCAACAGGCCAGCAACGACGACGCGCCACGGAAAGCGGTTGCGGTGACTGCTCATCAGCCACGCCAAACCGATCATCACGAACAGTCCGAACGCGGCGACAATGCGGTGGAATAACACAGGATCTGACGCCATGAATTGAATCTACTTCTTCTTCAGCGTCTGCATGTGACCTACCACATCCGCGATCTCCTGAGCCGTCATGACCTTTTGCAGATCAGCGGGCATCAACGAGATTTTCTGCTTCAGCTTTTCGTCCACTTCCGCCATCTTAAAGGTTCGCACGATCCCGTCATCACTCTTAATGCTGATGCTGTCATCCGTTTCGCTGGTAATCAGACCGTTAACGGTGGTGCCCGACACCAGGACCAGCGAGTAGGCTTCGTAGTTGTGACTAATGCCGGCACTCGGATAAATGATCGATTCAAACATCGCCAGTGGGCTAAGCTTGCTGCCGATTTCGGACAGATCCGGCCCGATTTCACGACCGACCTTATTGACGATGTGGCACTTATGACAGGTGCCGGTGGTGTTGAATATCACTCGCCCATTGGCCGCATCGGCCTTCATCGTCACCAGTTGAGTCATCGGAGGCAGCGGCTTGCCTTCCTTCCCGGGTGGCAGAGGAAACAGCGAATTGGCCAGTTCACGAGTGCTGCGTGAAGACGCTGCGTGCAGAGCTGCGGCAGCGACCTGGTTCAGTTCTGTGTCCAGCTTCTTTGACGTAATCAGCTTGCCCAGTTCACGGGCAGCGTGCTGCACCTTAGCGGCGGCTCGCACACATTCGCGGCGAACGTCGATGGCTACAACTCCATCAGTGATGATTTCCATCAGCACTCCCGCGATGGAGCTTTCCAGAGAATTCCCCAGCACATGTGCTGTCGAAATCGCTGCCTTTGGGTCCTTGTCTCTTAATGCTGCCGACAGCAGATTCCATTGCTTGCCGCGGAGCAGGGAACGCACCGCTTCGACTCCGATCTGCTCGGCCGGGTGAGCCTGAGCAATATCCAGAACATCACCGTATCGATCGGTCAGCTTGAAACCTTCGATCAGCTGAATGTAATGTGAGGTGCCCTGAAGATCGGTTAACGCCAGATCCAGAGCGGCTTTCGCATCCGGATTCTTCGAAAAGTCGGCCGTCCCCAGCCGTTGTAGGGACTCGGCAATCACGACGGATGATGCATCCCCTTTGAACTTGGCAAGCGTCTGTTTTTTTATAAGTCGATTCACCTCCCTGGCAACAACATCCTTCGGCTGAAAATCCAGAGCTCTGAAAAACGCCAGCAAATGCTGTGCATTCGCCTCTGCATTTGCCGACGCGGCTATTCGGATGATCAAATCCACGATGCCCTGTGCAGTCTGACTTCCCCGGCTTCTCCACATCAGGCTGCCAGCCGTTTCCATATTGCGTGAGCCCGATGCTGCCGCAACTTTCGCGTAGCCCGCCATGCATTCATCCCAGCTTCCATCTGCCGCAAGACCCAATGCTTCCAGGTACCAGCGGTCATGCGACGGAAGCTGGGCTGCCAGCTTGCCCCACAATTCAGCCTTTGATCCTGAGTCAGCGTGCCGCAGAGCGACTGCACATTCACGCCGAACCTGTGGCGACTTGTCATCAACAAGCTTCGCAATGGTGTCCGTGTGAGACGTCCCCATGCGTCGGGCCAGCCGAAGACCGGCAATACGGATATTACTATCGCTGTCGGCGATCGCCGCGTCGACATATTTCTGAGTTCTGCCGTCGATCTGCCCCAGTAACCAAAGGGCTCGTGCTCGAAAACGAGGATTCGCGTTGTTCCGGAAGATTCCCGCCAGTGCGGATTCCGCGGCTGCTCCGGATTCCTTGAGTTTCTGAAACGCCAGATAACGCGTCGCTACGTTTGGACTCAGCAATTCCTTTGCTGCTCCCGCGACGGTACTGAAATCAGCTTTCGGCACACGATACACTTTGCCAGCCGGCGCCACTCGAAACAGGCGACCGCGGTCAACGTCACCCTGACGATGGCCACCCACGCCCGGATCATACCAATCAGCGACGATCAGCGAGCCGTCGGGAGCCACACAGACATCTGACGGACGGAACCATTGATCGCGAGTCCCCGTCAGTACATCGTTGATTCTGGCTGTGTATCCCGCTCCATTGTCGGACACAGCGTAGCTGCGAACAACGTTTGGTCCGGCGTCGCAGTGGATCAGCTGATTGTGAAATCGTTTCGGCAATAGATCGCCTTCATAACAGACGATTCCCGTGGGTGAACCAGCTCCCGTCTGCAGCAGGTTCGGCACAACACCGGGATCGTTCAAATGCCAGTGACGCTGCGGAATGGTATCTTCCCAGCCTGTGCGAGGCTCACGCCAACCGGCGCCGGTGAACTCGTCCTTGTAGCCATAGTTGCCGTATTCCATCACGAAGTTAATGCGTACGCCTTTGTTGCCGTCATCGTCGTTGTCGGACTGCCAAACGGCGCCAAAACTGTCGACGCACAGTTCCCAGTTGTTACGAAAATTCCAGCCCAGCGTATCAACTTTGCTGCCGTCAAGTTCACAGCGAAATGCCATGCCTTCCTGGTACGGCTGACGACTGGCACGGACTTCCCGGCCCGATTCATCGATGACAAACGATCCATCGGGACGGTGTAGTTCCTTACCGTTGTTGCCAAAGTTAAAATACAGTCGTCCGTCAGCTCCAAACGTGAAGCTGTGAATACCGTGGTCGTGCTGAGAACCCTGGATGCCTGTGAACATCACTTCTTTGCGATCCGCTTTCAGATCGCCGTCGTCGTCGTAGAAGTTGAACACGTTCTCACCGGCTGACACAATGACTCGGTTGCCAAGCACACAGACTCCGTGTGCCGAATCAATGTCTCGTCCCTGATAAAATACCGTTTGTTTGTCGGCGACACCGTCTGCATCCGTATCCTCCAGAACCAGGATGCGGTCGCCCGCTTCTCGATCGGGGTTATTCTTGTTGGCAAACCGTCGGTAGTTGACAACTTCACAAACCCAGATGCGACCAAGATGGTCAACGTCGATATTCGACGGACTCAACAGCATCGGTTCGGCCGCCAACAGTTTGACTTCCAGATCATCGGGAACATCCAGAGCAGCCACTGCATCTTCCGGACCACGATTCGCCTCGGCACCGGCCCCCTGAACCGGGGGCTGTTTTGTGTAGACGGCAAAATGAACGCTCGCTCCACCGCGTTGATCAATACCGCCTTTATCCAGCCCCACGATCGCTGAGAATTTATTGTAACCGTCCGGAAGCTTATAATGGATAACGGAATTTGCGTGAGTGCCAATACCGTCTTTGACAGGCTTGCCGGCGACAGTCATAGGATATCCGCCGGCGTTCTTTCCGACCGCAACCTTGCCCCATTCAGCAGTCGCCGATTTCCATTTCAGACTGGTGAGTTTGATTTCCCCTTTTGGCCCGGACAACTTCGGTTCAATCCAGTCCGCCCAGTCACAGGCAAAGCCATTACCGCCGTCCGTCACGACAAGGTACAAATCTTTAGCGCCGGCGATGTCCGCCTGGAGTGTCTGTTGGTGACCGGGAGTAGCCGCAGTGACGACCGCCGTGCTGGCAACTGGTTTGGCGGCATCAGCTGCGTGAGCGGTGATTGCAGCACAGAACAATACGCAGATAGTGGAAGAAACTAATCGCACTGGGAAAAACTCCGCAGATAAAGGAGAAGCGTGTGGAGGGCAGAATCCAGCAGTCAATGAATGCCAGACGGACACATATTCACAAATGTTCGCCACAAATTCCACCAACGCCTCCGGCGATGGCTCAGCAAACCTGCTATTCCAGCTCTGCCAGATCCAGCAGGTTGTCCTGGATCAGATCACCTTCCCGAAACTTCCTCAACTGACTCAGAAAATGCCGCTGGCCGTGCAGGTCGGCGTGAATCCGGATTTTCGTATTCTTCGAGTCCGTCACGTCTATGGCTCCGCAAGTGGCCACCTGCAGAGAAACGACGTCGCCCCAGTCCAGTTGAGACGCCACCCAGAACGGGCCTCGCCGACGTATGTATTCGTCTGTGAAGAAGATCGACTCACCAGAAACTCAGAGCACACCCCCCGCCGTCACTGACATGAATGCAGGTGACCATTCCCAGACATCCGCAGGCAACGACGAATACAGGAACACACAGCAGGAACACACAGCAGGAACACACAGTAGGAACGCACAGCAGAGTGCGACCACAGGCACGCACGTCAACAGAAGTGCGAATCGCCGCAGTCGGGACCCTTGATACAACTCGAATTCTCCGGTTCCCTCGTGAAAACGCGGTTCCCGCCCCGCGACCAGACGCAAAATAGCCTTCCCGAACCAGGTGCACCTGAAGTTCTGTCGGCGCAGAGGCAAAGAACGCCCTGGCGCGCTGTAGGGATTAGCATCACTCACCGTCGCCCCCTGCTATTCACGCGTTAAGTCGGGCAGTGACCTCCTCTGCGACGCGGTCGGCGGGAATTCTCTCCTGCACCAGCGTGTCCCGATCTCGAATTGTCACCGTACCGTCCGTCATCGTGTCACCATCAATCGTGATGCAGTATGGCGTGCCGATCTCGTCCTGCCGGCGATAACGACGTCCGATCGCGCCCTGCTGATCGTACTGACAGTTGAGGCCCGCAGCCTTTAACGCTCCGAAAGCTTCCGCGGCCTTTTCGGGCATGCCTTCCTTCTTGATCAGAGGAAACACCGCGGCCTTCACGGGGGCCAGTCGCGGATGGAACTTCATCACGAGTCGTTCCTGCATCTTGCCCTTTTCATCGGGTTGCTGATCCTCGTGGTAGGCTTCGCACAGAAATGCCAGCGTCGCCCGGTCAGCACCGGCAGACGGTTCGATCACGTGCGGCACAAAACGTTCTTTGGCCTGATCGTCAAAGTAACTCAAATCCTTGCCACTACCCCGATGCCTCGGCTGACCATTTTCGTTCAATTCCGGCGCCAGTTCACCGTTCGCGTCCTTCGCCAACTTGCCTTCCATGTGGGAACGCAGATCAAAGTCGCCACGGTGTGCGATCCCTTCCAGCTCACCGTATTCGCCATCGTCAAGAAACGGAAATGCATACTCAATGTCAGCCGTGCCGACGGAGTAGTGAGCGAGCTCTTCAGCGTGGTGATCTCGCAGAATCAGGCGATCCTGACTGATGCCCAGGTCCAGGTACCACTGATAACGACGGTCTCGCCAATAGGTGTACCAGCCCGACGAAGCATCCGGCCGGCAGAAGAATTCGATCTCCATCTGTTCGAACTCACGAGATCGAAACGTGAAGTTTCGCGGAGTGATTTCGTTGCGAAAGCTTTTGCCGACCTGGCAAATGCCAAACGGCAACTTCACACGACTGCTGTCCACGACGTTTTTGAAGTTAACAAAAATCCCCTGAGCCGTCTCGGGGCGCAGGTACGCCGCGTCTTCGTCCGTTCCCAGCGCTCCGATGATCGTCTTCATCATCAGATTGAATTCACGAGGGTCCGTCAGCGTCCCGGCCTTTGTGGCACCGGGAGCGACCACGTTCGGGAATTCTGACAGATCAATCAGATCCAGAGTCGTGGCGGCACCATCCCATTGCAGCTTATCGGCATACTTTTTCTTCATGCCGAAGGCTCGCAGAGCCTGAGCGACCAGATCTGCCGCAAAATCTTCTTCGGTCGTGGTGACTGCGATTCGCGTCAATTCGGAATCGGTCTTCTCGTGCTTAACCGACTTGCCTTCACAGGCCACCCAGCGAGTCCGAACCTGATCCAGTCGAAACCGACTTCTGGTTTCCCGGCAATCCACCATCATGTCGTGGAACAGATCATAGTGTCCGGAACACTTCCAGACCTGAGGATGCATGATTAAGGCGGTTTCCACACCGACCATTTGGTACTTCGACGGTGCTTCGGCGGGAGGCAGCAGTTCATTATGGCCGGACACCATGTCGTGGTACCAGCTGTCGCGAACGTTGCGTTTCAGCTCTGTGCCCAGGGGACCGTAATCCCAGAAGCCATTCTGACCACCGTAGATCTCTGAGTTTTGAAAGACGAAACCACGCCGCTTGCACAGCGCGACGATTTTCTCCATGGAACGACTCATGATTCTCAACCACTTTCTTCTACAGCGTATTACGCTGGCTTGTGGCCACGAAAAACGTTTCCCGGCCTGCTACATCTGCTTCCCACGAGTCCGCACGAGTCCGCACGAGTCCGCACGAGTCACGTGTCTTCGGAGACTGCTCTCCGCTTACGCCACACGTCGCGAATTCACATCGTCTGAATCGGCCTTCGACGCCAGACGCTCAAGTTCTTTCTGCTGCAATTCTGCCAGTCGGCGCTTCTTTTTACGGCTGAACTGGTTGGCAAAATCTATCAATCCCGGAGCGACTCGCTTCAGCAGATACAGCCCGTGCGCCATTGGCGTAATCACGACCTGACGCTTATTTCGGCGAATCGACCTGATTGTCAGTGCCGCCACTCGGGCGGCCGATGCACACAGAAAACCAGGTGGCGTCGGCACCCTTCCGTCTTCTGCAGCAGCCGCCGCTTCGTACAGATTCGTCTGCACCGGTCCGGGACAGACAGCCGTCACCCCAATGCCCTTGCGGCCATACTCGGCCCGAAGCGCTTCAGTGAAACCAATCAGGCCAAACTTGCTGGTATGGTACGCAGCAAAACGTCCGCCGGCGACCATACCCGAGATGCTGCACATGTTAGCGATGTGAGCGTCCGGTCGCTCCATCAAACGCGGAAGAAAGTGGTTGGTAATCTGAATCGGTGCCAACAGGTTGATCTTCATCAGCCAGTCCCACTGCTCCTGGGTCATGGCGTGGGTCGGACCGTAATACGCCACTCCCGCGTTGTTGATGAGCAGGTCGATGACCTCCTCGTTTTGGTCGAAATCACAAAGCATGCTGCTGATCGACGCAGAATCCGCAAGGTCACAGACTCTCGTCCGGACGTGAACCTTCTGCTGGACGATCTGTGCCACGTCATTCAGTCCGGCTTCGTCAACATCAACCAGATACAGATTGCATCCCAGAGCGGACAGCTGCAGCGTCAGTTCACGGCCAATGCCGGAAGCCGCTCCGGTCAGAAACACTGTCTTGTTTTTAAACGTGTTCACAATTGCTCCTTCGTCGTGAATTTCCGGACCACCGCCTGCTGTCATCCCAACTGCATGATCGCTCGCCGCACACCAACACGATCTTAACGCGTTCTGTTCTCCGCGAAAAGAGGTGTCAATCGGGGCGGGTGGGCTGAGAGTGTGGTAGCGGAATGTGGTAGCGGACTTCCGGGTGGCCGGAGCTGGACTGAGCTTACGAAGGATAATCAGACCGGCGCTGCCGGCCCGGGGTTTCACTCGTTCCTCGTCCCAACCCCGGCCTCCCTCTCTAACTCTACAAATGCCCGCTACTGCACTCATGGGCTAAGACGACTCAACGGAATGGCGACCGAATCACGATAAAACGGCACATCCTGTCGCCAGATGATGGGCGCTGATCCATGGAATACAGCAGAAGCAAAAAACTGCAATCAATTCAGGGGGACTTCTATTCCCTTCCTGATACAATCAATTTCCGAGCGGTTGCTGAATCGACCGTCTCACAGCTCGGCAGGGATTCAGAGGTCATTACCAGGTTTGGTGAAAAGCATCTGATGGCACAGCATCGATACAAACGCTTTCGAATGGAGATTGACTTCCGTTTTGCTGAACTGCCGGCCGCTGTTCTTCCCGATGGTTATCACTGGCTGGCCTGGCGACCGATGCTTTCGGAACGCCACGCGCAGGTAAAATGGCGTTCGTTTCGCGGAGACCTGGACGGACAGGTGTTCACCTGTCTGAGCGATATCAACGGCTGTCGACGACTGATCACTGACATCGGAAGACAGCCTAAATTCTGCCCCCAGGCCACATGGCTGGTCGCCTTTCAGCCGGAACCAACATGGCCGGCGGATGACTGCGGCACCATCCAGGGCATCAGCCGCACGGGTGGCGTAGGCTCCATTCAAAATGTTGGCATTGTTCCGGAGCATCGCGGCAACGGACTGGGAAAAGCCATCGTCCTGAAAAGCCTGGAAGGATTTCAGCAACAGGGCCTGACGTTTGCGTCTCTGGAAGTGACGGCACTGAATCGAATCGCCGTGCGTCTTTATCAGACACTCGGATTCCGCATCACCCGTGTGCTGTATCGTGAGGGCGAGGGCGGCAAGGTGATTCGAGGAACAGAACGAGCGCCGTTGAAAGGCGAACGTGAATTAGTATCCACGTCGTAATTCCTGAGGCTTTGTCAGCGATTGTACTTTACTGACAGAATAACACTGTTGCTGTCGTGACCAGGCGTTCGGTATTCGTGAATCACATTCAGTGAAACATTCTCCAGAAGACCTTCTGCTTCTGCCTCGTCACGTTCGGCCGTCCACCGCGGCCCCTTGATCATCAGCAGCTGCCCAAATGCTCCGGATCGTCTCTGCAGCCAAAACAGCAATTTGCGGATCGGCGCCACGGCCCGCGCCGTCAATACGTCAAACTGATGTTTTTTCAGGACGTCCTCTGCGCGTGCGGCGTGAACGTTGACGGCCAGATTCGTTTCCTGCACGATGGCCGTCAGAACGTTCGCTTTTTTGCCAGTGGATTCTGCCAGAGCAACCGTCAGGTCGGGACGAAGAATAGCCAGTGGAATCCCGGGAACTCCGCCACCCGAACCCACATCCAGAACTGACTGACCGGATTCAATCTGCGCAGACAACTGCAGCGTATCGATCAGGTCTCGAGACACAAAGGACTCAATGTCCGTGTGTCGGGTCAGATTGATTCTGCAGTTCCAGTCCCAGAGTATCTCAGCATATCGACACAGGCGCTCACAATCCGCGGCACTGACGGAGAGGTTGTGCCGCGTAATGGCCGCGGACAGATCGTCCAGAGACGTATTGGTCATTCAAGTTCCTGATGAGAGCAACGGCCCGGCAACCGGACCGGTACACAATTCCATAAATACGAGCAGAACGTGGCTTACCCATGAAGAACAACCACGCGATGACCTGGTTATACTAGGCCGAATGCTTTGTCCATGTTGTCCGAGACTTCCTTCAGCCGATCGGGCCCGCCTCCGCCGACTTCCGCAGCGGCCCAACCGGAATAATTGATTTCCAGAAGTGCTTTACGAACGTCGGCCCAATCAAGATCGCCTTCACCGATTTTTGTGAACTTGCTCTCCGCACGAGAAAATCCTTTCAAGTCCAGCTTGACAATGCGTGTACCGAGCTGGCGAATCCAATCACCCATGCTGCCGTATTTCCAGTGGTTGCCAATATCAAACTGCATGCCGACCCATGGAGAATTGATTTCATCGACGTACTTCACAAATTTGTCCGCGGTCTGGTTCGAGTCGCCTGCATGGTCATACAGAAACTGATTCCAGACATTTTCGATGGCAATGTGGATCCCCAATTCGGCTGCCAGAGGAACGGCCTTCGAGATATTCTCCATAGACCGCTTCCAGATTTCCTCCTCTGAACCATCGCTGCCACGTCCGATCACCAGCAATGCCGTATTGCCGCCCACAGCATGCGTAAAACGCAGCGCCCCCTTCAATGATTCAAGCGCCTCCGCGCGAACTGCAGGATCCGGATCTGTGTGGCGAATATTCCAGTGCGTCGAATTGACGGTGCCGTCCACAGGCAGGCCGGATTCCTGGATGGCCTTTCTCGCTTCTTCAACATTTGCTCCCGGAGCATTCAACTCGATTCCGTCAAAGCCCGCCGTCTTTGCGGCCTTGAACTTGTCCGTCAGGGAACCATCGACCCTCACCATGCCGATCTTCAGAGTCTTGTATAACCGCCCCTTCAGTGTCTCCGGAGCCACAGTCTCCGCATGGGTGCTGCCGACAGCCAACCCCGCTGACAGTGCAGCGGCCGTTGAGGACTGTAAGAATGACCGACGCGAAAAATCAGAATATGTCATGAACCGAACTTTCGATAAAGGGCGGTGGAAGCGGTGAATCAGAATTTTATCGTTAAGAAGTGAGAAGGAATAGTCGCTGCGTGCGCACTATTCAGCATCGGGCCTGCGAAGCACCAAAACCGGACATGCCGCCAGCCGAACAACAGATTCAGCGACCGACCCCAGCAGCAGTCGCTTAAAGCCACCATATCCGTGTGACGGGATCACAATCAGGCCCGCAGAGATTTCTTTCGCATATTCGGCGATGTGTGGCCCCGGCTGTCCGTCCAGAACAACCTGCCGCAGCCCGGCAAAACCGTGCTTCGAAAGGAATTCAGAAAAATGTTCCCGCACAGACGCCTGACGATCGGCGTCCGTGGGCAACGACAGACGTTCGATGTCCGGAGCGATCTGGTCGAGCAACGGAACAACATGCAGGACATGTATCTGACTCCTGTCCTGAGCCAGTCTCATCGCCGTTGAGATCGCTGTCACCGACATCCCCGAAAAGTCAACGGGGACAACAATCGGGTCAGAAGTTTCCCACACCATTCCGTTCGTTCCTGCTGCAGTGACGGTCAATCTCTGAACTGAATGACTGTAGTTTAACGTAATCCGGCCAGAGTTGAGGACACTGTACGCCTGTTTGTGCCGTTTATCCCGCGATCAGCGATGCAGCTTCCTGGCGGCGGAACACATTGCATCGGCCCGATCGTAACGCTCCTGATGAATCATGAAAACCAGGGAGGAGTGACCAGCATTTGCTTCGGAAGGCTACACCTTCGGTTCTCGCCAGACACGCCGAGATTCGGCCAGCATGCGGTCCGCCGCTGCAGGCCCCCAGGTTCCGGCCGGATAGAACTCCAAGCCGGCCGGTCCGGATTCCCAGTGTTTCAAGACCGGAGCAACAAAACGCCACGCCGCTAAAAGCTCGTCACTGCGAGTAAACAGCGTCGAATCTCCGCGCATCACATCCAGAAGCAGTCGTTCGTACGCCTCCGGCAGTTGACTGGTAAAATGATCTTCGTAATCAAAGTCCATGGCTACGGGCTGCACCTGATACTGCATGCCAGGCCGCTTGGTCGAAAACCCCAGAAAGATCGATTCCTGGGGCTGAATCCTCAGCACCAGCTGATTGCGACGAGCCTCCACAATGTTGCACAAGTCGCCGTCACACTCGATGGTACTGAACAGATTCAATGGAGGATGCTTGAACTGAATTGCGATTTCGGTCACCCGTTCCGACATCCGTTTGCCCGTCCGCAAAAAGAACGGAACCCCGGCCCATCGCCAGTTATCAATTTCCACGTGCATCGCCACGTAGGTTTCGCGACTGGAATTCGGGGCAACTCGGTCCTCGTCGCGGTAGGCCTGAGCAGGCCGTTTGTCGACCAGACCATCCGTATACTGCCCGCGAACGGCCCACGAATCCACGTGCCCGTCGGTCCCTGGTCTCAATGCCTGCAGCAGTTTCATTTTTTCGTCGCGAATTTCGCGGGCCTGAAACAGCGCTGGCGGATCCATGCCGACCAGACACAACAACTGCAGCAGATGATTCTGCAGAACATCACGAAGTGCACCGGAAGTGTCGTAGTAGCCGCCTCGTCCGCCTTCCATGCCGATGGATTCGGCGACGGTAATCTGTACGTTGTCGACGTGATTTCGATTCAGCAGCGGTTCGAAAAATGCGTTACCGAAACGGAACAGCAGAATATTCTGCACCGTTTCTTTGCCAAGATAATGATCGATGCGGTAAATCTGATCTTCGTGCAGCCGATTTCTTAACTGTTCGTTAAGCAGCTCCGCTGATTTCAAATCGTGTCCGAACGGTTTCTCCACAACGACTCGCAGCCGGTCACTGTGTTTTCGTTCGGCGGGAATCATGCCGGACGCGTGCAGACCGCGCACCGCGTCGTCAAACAACGAAGGCGTCGTCGCCAGATACACAACCCTTGGGGCATCAGCCTCCGTGCACAACTGCTGTTCAAGTTCGGCAGTTGCCCGCCCCAGATTCACATAGTCAGTTTCGCTGGTGATGTCGACCTGCCGATAAAACAGCTGTTTTGAAAACCTGTCCCATGCAGCGACGGATTCGGCACTGTCATCATCCTTCAGGACCGAAGCTTTAAGTTCGTTACGAAACTGTTCGTCAGTTTTCTCGCGACGAGCGACTCCAATGATGGGACACCGATCGCTTAAATACGTCTGCCGCGAAAGCTGAAACAGTGCCGGAATCAGTTTCCGAGCAGTCAGGTCGCCGGACGCCCCGAAGATCAGAATGGTGGTATCACCAGCAACGTTGTTCGATGCAGTCATGTCAGTTCAGTCTACCTGCCAAGCAATAATGGATCCGAAATCCTGGAATAGCCACCAGCGGAATCCGGAAAACCCCGGTTTATCTCCACCAGTCAGGCATCGACCGTGCACCACGGAGCACCGCAGGCTATCTTTCAAAGCGACCGTTGACTACTGATACCGAACGCTGTGATTGGCAAAACGTTGGGAGTCATGTGGGCAGTGGGGTGATCGACTCTGGACTGAGCAGACGGGTGAAGCCCCGAGGTTTACTGGTGCCTCACTCCAGTCCCGACCATGTTCCCCAGATTTCATACCCCTTCGGCGCCGCGGCCGAAAATGACTTCACTCACCCAGGCAGGAAACAAGGCTAGTGAAAATCGGAATCATGGCCGACATCCACGACAATGTGGATAATCTGCGACACGCCATCGGCCTGTTTAATGCCTATGAATGCGGCCTGATTCTGCTGGCCGGCGATTTTGTCTCGCCGCTGGTGGTACCTTCGATGCGCAAACTGACAGGGAAGGTCGTTGCGTGTTTTGGTGATAACGACGGAAATCAACCGGGCATTATCGGCGGAATGAAGATCGTCGGCACGCTGGGATACGGCCCCTTCAGTCTTCAAACCCCAGACGGTGTGAAGATCCTGATGGCCCATCAGTTAAACGATCTGAAAGACTGCATCGGCGACGAAGATGTGATTGTGTTTGCGCACACTCACCGCCCGAGTCTGGTCGAGGACAAGCACGGTCGACTGTTCATTAATCCTGGTGAAGTTGCGGGCTGGATGTTTCGCAAACCGACCGTGGTGATCCTGGATTCCGAAACTCGAAAAGCAGAGGTCGTCGACCTGCCCGAAATGCCACCTGGCGTGTTCATTCCTGAACCGGGATAGCGCGCCAGTTGCGTTGCATACCGCACGTGGTAGCAGTAGCCTAGGGAGTATAGGGAGCCCCCACTCACGTCTGTGGGCCTCCATGCATTGCTCATCATCTCACTGGGGTTTGAACATGCGATTCTCTGTACTGCTGCCCGTTATTGCTCTGCCGCTGTTGACGGTGTGTCAGGTGATGGCCCAAGACTCAGGAGCATACGACCTGATTCCTGGTGATGCCGCTGCAGTTGTGCGACTTCAGGCCCCCGATCAGACCATCGATGATCTGGCAACTTTCGTTGACAAAGTGCAGCCGGGATTTGGAGGGTTCATACGCGGCCAGGCAACGGCAATTGGAATGGTGATTTCGAATCCGACGCTCGCTGGCGTCGATCGCTCGAAAGACTGTTACTTGATTTTATTCGCCGATTCAAATCGTCCGCCGGAAACGGTCGTTTTGGTCTCCTCGACCGACGTCGCCTCATTGAAACAGGCCGTTGGTGCCAGCTTCCATTACGCTGAAAAAGACAGCTGGGTGGCGTATTCGACAAAGGCCGGATTGATCGACCAGGTAAGAGCGTGCTTTGATGAACGACAATCACCAGTGTCTGATCATATGAAGGATCACGTTCGCAGTGAACTGAACTCAGGCCAGCTGACCGTGTTTGTGAACTCAGACTCTTTAAAGAAAACATACGCCGTTCAGCTGGCTCAGGCAGAAGATCGGCTGGAGCAAGCGATTGAAGTGATGGCTGCGCAAATCCGGACAGGCAACTCAGAACTGGATCTCGAGTATGTTATGGATATCTATCGCAGAATCGGCGAAGTCGGCATTCAGACCGTGCGAGATTCAAAGTCCGCCGTGCTGAGCCTGCACGTCACAGACAAAGCAGTGCGGATCGGGGAAATTTTGACGGTCCATGTGGACTCTCAAAGTGACGTGTTTCTAAAGAGTCAGCCGGTCAGCGATATGTTACGGCTGAAGTCCGTGCCCCAGGGCCTGAGTGGTTATTGGGCCATGAGCGGCGATCCGAAGCCGTTCATGGATTGGGCCGGCGATATCATCGAAGCGTCGATCTCAGAGGAAGAAGTCAAAAAGAAGTTGCTGAAATCATTCACCACGATGCAAGAGGTTCGATTCGGGACAATTGCAGCGGGGGGCGATATCGCTGAGGACGATGATGTTGCTCTCCGCTATTTCGGGCTGGCTGAAATAGAACCGGCGTCAAAGGTACGCGATGCATTTCTTGAGTTCGGACCGGCCATGGAATACGAAATTGCGGGCATTAGACAGGAAATGTCATTTGAACGCGATGCCGAGCAGATCGCGGGGCAGACAGTCGACGTTTATCGTTTTAAGCAAACGATCCCGCCAGCCATGGATCCGACCGGACTGCAGAAAGCACTGAACGATCGACTGTACGGCGCCGATGGAATGACCCAACGTCTGGCATTCAAAGGTGACCTTGTGCTTCAGACGATGGGTGGTGGACAGGATTCGATGAAGCGGCTACTGACGTCTGCCAACTGGTCTGATGCCAAACTGCTGCAGGCTCGCGAACGGCAGCATGAGAAAGCCAACGTTTTGTTCCTTGTGGACGTCCCGACCATGACGTTGAAATTTGCGAAGCTGATTATCGGCACGGGCAATTTGCCCATTCCCGTGCAGGCCGAACAATTGGCCCCACTGCAAATTGCGCCCAGCTATGTCGGATTCTCTATGGTGGCGGAACCGCAGACACTGCGTGTGCGAACAACGTTGCCAGTGGAAACATTCCAGGGCTTTGCTCAGATTTCCATGTTCGTTCAGGGACTGATGGCCGCAGGTCGATGAGGCCGCTCAGGACTCCTTCTTGATTGCCGCCGTCGCGTCATCGACATCCTCGTAGATGCTCAGCAGCCGATTCAGGTGAACCATTCGAAGCACATCGGCAACGGCTCCCCGTGGTCCAGCAAGGGCAACGGCTCCGCCCAGCTTCTTAAGGCGGGTCATCGCACGGATCAACGTGCCAAGGCCCATACTTGAGATGAATCTGAGCTCTTCGCAGTTCAAGATAATCCGGCTGATGCCGTCCTCAATATGCCCCTGCACGCAGGTCATCAGGTATTCCGAGTTCTCGGCATTCAGATCGCCCGTCAGCTCCAGCACCAGAATCTCCGGGGCGTAATCCAGTTTGTATGACTTGAAATCAATCATGGCTCAGTCTGTTCTGTTCCTGTCAGTTTGCACACATTATCACAGCATCCACAGTGATAATGTGCACGGGTAATTCTTTGCGGCGCTGGTCTGAATCTGCGCAGTTGTTTTCTATTCATCCTGCAGAAAGGATCTACTGCAATCGTCAGAATCCTGTCAACACATCACGATCGCTGGTAGCTCAGACTTTCACACGGAACGACGTCAGAAATACTGGTTCCCCGTGGCACTGCTGCCGAAGTCGACGGTGATGCACCTCTCCGGCAGAAACGGCCGACCCGGGTGCTTTGAGCAGTTTTCAAAAGAAGTGGTCGTGTGGCTCGTGGGTACGCAAATCCCGCGCGTGAAGAATACACGTTCGCCGCGGCCACCAGTCAGTGTAATACGGTGTAGTCACAGGCAGCCATGCATCCGGACCGTAAGATCGGTATCGCAATGGGGATTCTGCTCGTCGGCGTTGTGGCAGCTTTGTTTTTCAGAAACGAGCCGTTGCCTGTCGACGATTCACTCAGCGTGCGCCGCGAGCGTGAGCTGAACGACCGTCTGCGAGAACGCGACGTTTCGGTATACCTGACAGACGACGATGATCCCGATGCGGACGCGGAGCCGCAATTCGATCTTCCGGAACTGATGGACCGAATGCGGTCTCGGGAATCAGTGGCCCCCCAGCCCATCGGCCTGACATCGTCTGAACCCGCTGTCGCCGGAACTTCTGCTGTTAAACACGGAACGACCGACCGAATGCGATTCGCTCCTCATGAGGTGGCAACCCGCAAAGACACGGCCGATGACGATGGTGCGTCAGCTTCGGGTACGGCGTCGCCCACCATGGCAGATATCCTTGGTGCGGGTGCCCCGGGAAAAACACACACGACTGCATCGTCACCCAGGTTCTTCGAGTACACAGTTCAAGTGGGTGACACGCTGTCCGAGATTTCCGAAAAGTTTCTGGGCTCTCAATCGCGTTATCGCGAAGTCTACGAAGCCAACAAGGACCGTATGGCCAGTCCGGATCACCTGCGAGTCGGCAAAGCCATCCGCATTCCCCGAGTCATTCGGTAAACGACGCCTGACGGTGCGTCAACACTGCGTGCCCACGTTGCCAGGCTTCAGCCTGGCAACAAGGGGCAAAGTTTCAGGGCTTCAAAGAAGCACTACGACAGAATGAAGTCCAGGTCATTGGCAAAGATCTCATCCTTCAGGTCCGTGGCGCGATCCTGTTGTGCGTGCATAAATAATCAGTCGCTGCCGGCCGATCCGGTCAGTACATCCTTTTCGTCATCATCGGAAACGGTAGCAGCGTCAGAAAGGTGTCGCCGTTCTGTTGGTCTCCGCTGCCTGCCCCGGTCAGGTTAGCGACACGGACCTCGTATTCTCAATCCGATGACCGTTCGGCCATGACATCAAAAATGGATTGTTCGTGAGCGGCGTTTGAATTGCGCCCGGCAACCAGGTCAAACGTGGTCGCTCCGGCAATCAGGACGTCATCGTCTGCGTTGCCAATAATTCGTCCCGCTCCGCCTTTCCGGCGGTCGTTACCGGAACAGCGCTGGGCGGCACCGTTTGCTCGTCAAACGGGGTGCCGCCGGCACACGAGGAGGTAGACCGAATCAAGGAGCGGAGCGACGGCGCTCCGAAATGCCATTCCTGACGATCCTCATCAAACGTTCAGTGCCGGAACATTGCTTTACTCGGTCACGGCCTGCGCTATTTCTTTACATGCTGATGCAGCACAGCGCCGCGTTCGTCGTGCCAGACGAAACGAAGTGTGCCGACCCCGTCGCTATGGACCATTAAGAAACCGCCGGAGCGTGGTGTCTGGTAGTACGGCTGTTTGATCGTGCCATCAGCGTCGGTGGATTTGGGGTCGCCCGGTTTGCGACCCAGCCGTGAATTCGCATCCACCAGAGCACCACAGCTGAATTCTTCAAAACCACTGGGATCAATCGAATGGTACTGCCAGTGGCGATCGCCGCAGATGATGTAGAAGTTTCTGATGTTCGACTTCTTCAGCCATGCAAAGAATTCATCCCGTTCGTGGCGAAAGCCGCCGATGTCGCAGTGATTGTCTGTCTTCCGCAGATCGTCAGGACCAATCATGGGCGTCGGTGAAATCAACAGTTTGAATTTCGCGTCGCTGGCAGCCAATGTGCTCTTCAACCACGCCTTTTGCTCTGCTCCCCAGATCGTCTTGTTTGGCCCGTCTGGTGTTGCATTGTCGGATCGATACATTCGGTTCTCCGGAAACCAGATCTGCAGGTCACGCGAAGTTCGATGAGTCCGGTAGGTCTTCGCGTTGCTGTCGTCGGCAGCAGCTACGGGCAGTTGTTCCAGCATCATTCGACGTCCTTCTGCGGGCGTCGGCCTGTAGTCACCACTGTTGTCGCCGTCGTCGATGCGATAGTCGTGATCATCGATCATCCAGTATGTTGGCGCTGCGGCGAATAAATCCCGATAACGCGGCTGCACAAATTGCTCGTGCCATTTCTGTCTCAGTTCAGGAATCGATTCCGCTCGCGGTTTGTCCGGTGTGTCGTAATACACGTTGTCGCCAGTTCCGACAAAGAAGTCGGGCTGCAGCTTCAGGATGGAAGCCAGCGACGGATAACCAAGATGCTTATCAGGACCGACATAGGGCCGTGGCAGATCCGTATTATTCTCAACCAGATGCTGTTTGCGGTCGATGCGTTCATCGCCGTGGAACTTCGCATAATTCATGCCCGTCACCACAACGAATCTTACGGGCGTTGCAGCAGTCTGTCCGGGATGTGTTTTGAACGTACACGTGGGACCGTCGACCAGTTGCCCCTTCGACTTTCCAATCTTCGTGCGGCAAACGTACTTCGTGCCG